>CAJJNP010000146.1 GCA_905193145.1 uncultured Odoribacter sp.
AAGCTTTAAAAGTTGAATATTTACGACACTTTTCCAGATTTTTGACCAGCATCTTTTTTTCGATACCCAAAATAGAAAGCAATTCAAGAGTATCAAAACTTTTCACCTGCCGTGGAATAATCATCAAATCATAAGCCGGCTGATTTTCAACCAATAGTTTATTATTTCTATCAAAAATCAATCCTCTGGCAGGATATTGAGTCACAATGCGCTGTGAATTCTGCATTGCTTTAAGTTCGAATGTATCATCCACCACCTGCATATAAAACAGGCGGATGATATATATAAGGCAAACACAAATTATAATGGATGATATAACCGTTTTGCGGTATGAGTACTTATTCATTTTCTAAAAATTTGAAACAATCCTATTTCCGTTAGTTTTGTTTCTTTTTTAAAGTGATAAAATAATATAACAGCATACACAGGGTAGAGACCAAGGTACTTAATACAATGCGTGCTAAAGTAATCCACAGGTTGTTGAAACTAAAAGCTTCGCCAAATATCAATACGAAATTGAATATTGTATTATTGAGCAGTATATATTTGAAAAACCAATTGAATTCACTGATTTTCTGTTTTCCGTGTATTTCATCCAACTGTTCGCGATTGGATGTAAATAAAAGAAGCCTGGGACGAATATACGCCAGCAAAGTTGTTGCTGCCGTATGAATACCCATCGTATGATTGGCTAAATCGACAAGAAATCCCAGCGAAAAACCAAACAATAAAATGGCTGTTTTCTGCACACGATAGGGTAGTATGTAAATTGCCAATATGTAAATATTTATGTATACATAAGAATGTATTTGTATATTGTCCAAAATCGTTAATTGAACAAATAATAAAATAAGCAGATGTATAAAATATGTGACATTATTCATCTCCGTTAGCCTCCAATTGTTCTTGTTCTTGTTTGCGAGTATTTGCTATGATGTAGACATCAGATATCTTTTTGAAATCTGTTGCAAGTTTTACTTTAATAGTTAAAAAGTTTGCAGTCTCTTTATTCACAGATTCAATAAAACCAATAATTTCCCCTTCCGGGAAAATGGGAGACAGGCCGGATGTTACAATTGTATCCCCGACTTCGGCATCCACGTGAAAAGGGATATCGTTCAAGTATGTATAACGATAATCGTCGCCGTCCCACTGAAGCGAACCATAGTATCCATTTTTCTTTATTTTTGCAGATACACGCAAATTAACATTGATTAGGGGGAGTATTTTAGAAAAATGTTTGCTGGTTTTTTCTACAACCCCGACCACACCTTCACTGGAACATACAGCCATTTCACTTGCAATTCCATGCAGGCTACCTTTGTTTATCGTGATATAGTTTTTTGTTTTATTAAATCCGGCATTCAACATTTCTGCCGTAATATATACATATTTACAGTCAACAGAATCAACAGGATGCCACAGCGAATCAGACGTTGATTCCATTTGCAATACCCTGGCTTTTTCAATTATATTTCGGAGTTCAACATTCTCAGCAACCAACTTTTCATTTGTTTCTTTAAGATAGAAGTAATCTCTAATTTCAGTTACAGTTGAAGAAATAGATCCGAAAAAAGAATAAGTATAACCGGAAAATATAGTTCTCTGATAGTTATTATGCATAACCATCAGAGAAAAAGCTACGATTTCCAATAACACAAAAATTATAGTGAAATGATATTTTACTATCAGCTTTATAATTTCTTTCACAATCCAAGATATTTTATCTAATCAGGAATGAGAATTTATCTACATTTTTCAACGCAATTCCTGTACCACGGGCTACTGCACGTAAAGGATCTTCTGCGATATGGAACGGAATATTCATCTTGTCAGACAAACGCTTATCCAAGCCACGAAGTAGAGCACCACCACCGGCAAGATAAATTCCTTTATTTACAATATCAGCATACAGTTCCGGAGGAGTCTGCTCCAATGCTCCTAAAATAGCTATTTCTATTTTCGAAATGGATTTCTCCAAGCAGTGGGCTATTTCCTGATAAGACACCGGAACTTCAACCGGTAAAGAAGTCAAGTAATTAGGACCTTGCACGATAAAATCTGCAGGTGGCTCCTCCAATTCAGAAAGGGCAGAACCTACATTGATTTTAATTTGTTCCGCCGTACGTTCTCCGATGCGGATATTATGTTGGCGACGCATATACTCTAAAATATCATCCGTCAAATCATCTCCTGCAATACGGATTGACTTATTGCTGACAATACCTCCTAAAGAGATAACTGCAATTTCAGTTGTTCCACCACCTATATCCACAATCATGTTGCCTTCCGGAGCTTCAACATCCAATCCGATACCCAAAGCTGCAGCCATAGGTTCGTAAATCATGTATACGTCACGTCCTCCAGCATGTTCAGAAGAGTCGCGTACAGCACGAATTTCCACTTCTGTACTGCCCGATGGTATACAGACGACGATACGTAGGGAAGGAGAGAAGAATTTGTTATTCACGCTGGCCATCTTGATCATGCCGCGCAACATTTGTTCTGCAGCATTAAAGTCGGCAATTACACCATCACGCAACGGGCGGATGGTCTTTATATTGTCGTGAGTCTTTCCTTGCATCTGTCTTGCTCTCTCACCGATAGCAATTACCTTCTCCGTTTTGCGATCTATGGCAACAATGGACGGTTCGTTGACCACCATCTTGTCATTGCAGATGATAATTGTATTTGCTGTCCCTAAGTCAACAGCAATATCTTGTGTCAAGAATGAAAATAATCCCATTTGTCATTATTGTTAGGGGGTTAATGTTTAAAATGACGCATACCGGTAAATAACATGGCAATGCCATATTTATCAGCAGCATCAACAGACTCTTGATCCTTAACAGATCCTCCCGGCTGAATAATAGCAGTGATACCTGCTTTATGAGCAGCCTCTACGCAGTCAGGGAATGGGAAAAAGGCATCGGATGCCATTACACTTCCTGCGATTCTATCTCCACCTTGCCGAATAGCGTTTTCCAAAGCCCAGATGCGACTTACTTGTCCGGGACCGACTCCTGTTGTACAGAGATCTTTGGCAATAGCAATACCATTGGATTTGGTATGCTTTACAATTTTCCAGGCAAACATCAAATCGCGTAATTCCTTTTCTGTCGGCTGACGTTTGGTCACAACCTTCAGATCAGAGTCATTCAGCAGCTGGACGTCTAAATCCTGTATTAATAAACCTCCCAATACTGTTTTCGCTTTGGTAGCTTTTGTATTCTTGTGCCCGATGCTTTCCAATTGGAGCAGTCGGATATTTTTCTTCTTTGAAAGTATTTCCAACGCTTCTTTTGAGAAGGACGGAGCAACAATGACTTCCAGGAAAATTTTGGACATTTCTGTTGCAGTCTCTGCATCTATTTCGCGATTGGCCGCGACGATTCCCCCAAAGATAGATACAGGGTCCGCTTCGTAAGCCTTTTTATATGCCTCAACTAATGACGATGCACTTCCCACACCACACGGATTAGCGTGCTTGGCAGCAACAATAGTCGGCTCATCAAACTCCTTCAAAGTTTCCAATGCTCCGTCTGTATCGCCAATGTTGTTGTATGATAATTCTTTACCATGTAATTGAACGGCGCTAGGCAATGAGCCTTCCGTATCCTTGACTGACGCATAAAAAGCTGCACTTTGGTGAGGATTTTCACCATAACGCAAATCTTGTTTCTTTTCATAGGTCAAAGTAATCGTCTTAGGATACTTTATTTTTAATTTTTCTGAGAAATATCCGGCAATTAAAGCGTCATAATGAGAAGTATGGATAAACACCTTGGCTGCCAACATCTCTTTAGTCTCTGCAGACGTATCTCCATTCGCTTTCAATTCGCTGATGACCAAATCATAATCTTCAGGATCGGTCAGCACCGTCACGAACTTATAATTTTTAGCAGCAGCCCGTATCATTGTCGGACCACCGATGTCAATGTTTTCTATGATCTCTTCGTGAGAAACTCCCGGTTTTAAAATAGTCTGTTTAAAAGGGTAGAGGTTACAAACTACTATATCAATAGGCTCGATACTTAAATCAGCCATCTGTTGTTTATGATTCTCATTGTCACGAATTGCCAGAATACCACCTTCAACATTTGGATGCAAGGTTTTAACACGACCGTCAAAACACTCCGGGAAGTGGGTCAAATCTGAAATATCCATAACTTTGATGCCTTCTTCTTTTAATTTTTTAGAAGTGCCACCAGTAGAAATGATTTCCCATCCCATCGAATCTAATGACTTTGCAAACTCTACAATTCCCGTTTTGTCAAAAACACTGATTAATGCTCGTTTCATTAGGACTATATTTTTAATTATCGCTTGATAAAATGCTGTTGTCAAGCGTGTTCATTTATACTATATACTATTTCGTTGCAAAGGTATAAAAAAACGATATAATTTAGATATAAAATTATGTATATACGATGTTTTTTTTTATCAGAAAAATTTCTATCTTTGATTGTTATAATTTGTCCTATGTAATAAATTAAAACGACATGAATATTATTACTGCTGATTTTAATTGGTTTTCTTTTCTAATTGTGATTATTGGCGCAGTTATCGGTATTATTAAGTCCAGTAAGAAGCGGGTAGGGCAAGAAATGTCAGAACCGCTAGAATCCATATTCACATTTGAAGAAGATGAAAGCGATGACAGCACAGAGGTACGTGAGGAGCTCAAAGAAGAAGATAAAAAAGTAGCGGAGATTTTGGAAGTTCCCAATATTGCAGATACAACCGAGAACCAGGAAGAGGAACAAGAGGTGGAAACCAAACGACAGTTTGATATTCGCCAAGCAATTATCAGCAGCGAAATTTTAAACCGTCCACATTTTTGATTCCTTTATTTTCAAGGTTATCAGAATTCAATTCCTATTCCGGTAGACAATGTAAAAGTATAAGGTTTGAAATCAATCAAATCATTTTTACTAAGTGATTGCAGGAAATATCTAAATCCTGGCTCTACCATCAGTTTCACTTTACGGCCCAAAGGATATTCAACCCCCAAGCCCAAATCAGTTGAAAGGTTGAATTTTCTAATATTTTCAGTACTTCCCAACAATTCCTTATCTCCGGAAGCCTTCATAAAGACTTTGTTGTTTACAAGTATACCTCCACTTAATCCTCCGGACAATGAGAACTGCACTTTATTATCATTTAATTGATAGCGAACATGCAAAGGTATTTCAATTGAACCAAACACTTGCTCTAACGTTTCATTATTGTCAGATATACTGCTTAATACAATAGCTTTGGCTGTTCTATACGAAACAGCTTTTCTGTCGGTATGGATATTACCGAGAGGGGTGCTGACACGAGGTGCTGCATTATCCGTTGAAAAAGCTGCTATACGGGGTGCATTTTTATCTTCCGTACTGCGTTGTCCCATTCTGGAATAAAAAATTCCTGTCTGGAATGAAAGACGCTTGCGTGGAGTGATTGATATTTTCATTCCGCCACCGACATTCATCATACCATTCAAATCACTGTTAGAATAATTAAATCCACGTGTATTTTTGACCGACGATGAATAATTGCCGGCAGAATAAGTCGGAGTAAAATGACCGCTGAGAGTCACCTTGGCATGCTCTTTCTCTTTTTTGATATCTTTTTTCCCTTCAATCAACAGCCTGTATTCCTGTTGGTTTTTAATGGCATCCCCACTTGTCAAGGGGATAAAATCCCGAGTCAGATTCTTTAATTCAAAATTTGAATTCTCTGCAATCAAAGCATTGGAGTAGGATGTTTGCCGGCTAACGGGAGTTATACGTTTTAATGTAGGAGAGGGAGCAACGACATTTGTGGTAGAAGTTATTGTCGGTCGGACATTTGATTTTTCGGCATAAGCGACTTCTTTTTCAGCTACGCTCACTTCCGGCCGGGTATCAGGAACAGCGACATCCGGCTGTAATGTCAGAATCGAATTGTCAGCCACTTGCATTTGCTCCTCTGTATATAATAATTGCCACAATCCGATACAGATAACAATAACTGCTGCAGCTATACCTCGCAACCACCATTTTCCGATTATTCTCGGGCGCTTGTTTAATTGCTGTTGAATACCTTCCCACACGTATGCCGGCGGATTGCACTCTTGCTCTTGCAGCGCTTTTTTGAATAGTTTATCTATATTTTCACTCATTGTCCAGATACTCTTTTACTTTCTTTTTTAAAATATCTCTAGCTCTCGCTAAATTTGACTTGGAGGTACCTTCAGTGATGCCCAAAGCTACGGCAATATCTTTATGTTGCATATCTTCAACTACATATAAGTTAAAGACCAAACGATATCTCTCCGGCAGCTCCTCAACAAACCGCTGCAATACATCTGCTGGAATACAGACATTTGCGTCAATGTCAACATCCTCAAATTCCGGCAACTCTTCAACTAATTGAACAGGCTGCTCTTTGCGGTATTTTTCCAGACAAATATTGATAAATATTCGCTTCATCCATCCCTCAAAAGAGCCTTTGCCTGCAAATTGTCCTATAGAATCAAATATTTTGATAAAGCCGTCTTGCAAAGAGTCTTCTGCCTCAGCGCGATCTTTGGAAAAACGGATGCAAATGGCAAACATTTTTGCAGCATATAATTTATATAGTGCTTCAGCTGCTTTTCTATCGCCCTGTCTGCATTTATCTATTATTTGTTCTATAGTGTACATTACATTCTATAAAAGAGATGCAAAATTTTATCCATGGTTGCGTATCGGTGCTGTTTTTTTTGCTAACCATGTAGCTTCTTCGCCTGTCAAGAATGGAGCGGTCTTTTCATACACCGTTTGATGATACTCATTCAGCCAGTCAATTTCATCTTGATTCAGCAATTCAAGTAATAAAGCTTTAGTATCAAAATAGCAGAGTGTTAATGTTTCAAAACCATACCAATTTCCAAACTCATTAGCCCCGACAGGAACACACAATATCATATTTTCGTGACGGATTCCATGACTTCCTTCCCGATACAAACCAGGCTCATTCGATGTGACCATTCCAGCAACAATAGCCTGATCTTTCAGGTCTTGGCGAATGGATTGCGGCCCTTCATGAACATTCAGGAAAAATCCTATGCCATGTCCGGTGCCATGCCCGAAGTTTCTAAGAGTCTGCCACAGTGGCTGACGTGCTATGGCATCAAGATTGCATCCGCGAGTTCCCTCCGGAAAAACAGCACGGCTGAGTGCAATCATTCCTTTTAATACGATCGTATAATCTTCCTTTTCCTGGCGTGTCAATTCACCCAACGCTATTGTGCGGGTAATATCAGTTGTTCCATGCGTATATTGAGCTCCGGAATCGACCAAATAAAGCCCTTTGCGTTGCAATACTGCATCATTTCCGGGAATTGCAGAATAGTGGGGCAATGCCGCATTGGGTCCATAGGCAGATATATTTTCAAAACTGTTGGACACATAGCCTTCATTCATAGCCCTCAATTGTGTAAGGTGTTCAGAAACGGATGTTTCAGTCAGGTGCTTGTCTATATTTTGCTCTACCCAATAAAAGAATTTAGTCATAGCCACACTGTCTTTAATACATGCCTGTCTAAATCCTTCAATTTCGGTTTCATTCTTTATGGATTTTGCCAAAACAATCGGAGAGGCCACTTCTTTTATTTGGCAATGTGAACTGATTCTATTATAAATGGCATAATTTAAAGTGCCGGTATCTACACAACAACATTTGTCTTTGGCGAGTTCGTCAATAAAAAGCAACACCTGGTGATAATCTCTCACTTCAATACCTTCGTCATTAAGCGCTTTCAAACAATCCGCCGTCACCTTAGGACGCCGAATAAAAAGAAAAGCCTCCTCTTGTCCAACAATTGCATAACTGATAGCCACAGGATTGTACGCAACGTCATTACATCTGATATTAAATAACCAGGCTATTTCGTCCAAAGTGCTAAATACAAAATAATCAGCATGGTTATCCTTCAAAAATTTGCGGACCATTTCAATTTTTTCGCTTGATGAACAGCCGGTTGTTTCTGCAGGAACCATAAAAATCGGCGTATCAGGAAGAGCCGGACGCTCCAACCATACATCACCGATCAGGTCGGTGTTTTCAATCATTTTACATTCACTTGCTTCGAGTTGCGACTTTAGGCGTTTGGCATCACTGACCGAAATACAAAAACTATCCATACCGACACGGCTTCCGGAGGGTAAATTGGCAGCAAGCCATTCCGGATAGTCCACAGCTCCGGGGATTCGTAATTTATGAAGCTCTATACCGGAACCCTTGAGTTGTTGTTCAGCTTGGATAAAATAACGAGTATCTGTCCACAAGCTGGCAGATTCTTTCAAAACAACGACAGTTCCAAATGATCCGGTAAAACCGGAAATCCACTCCCTTTGCTTCCATACGGCAGGAAGATATTCGCTATTATGAGGGTCTGTTCCTGATACAATATAAGCATCCAGACTTTCTCTTTCCATTATTTCCCTTAAGGCAGACAGTTTATTTTCAGTAGTCATAATCGTTAATTTAAAATTTCATCAAATATAGTGAAAGGTGGACATAAAACCATATCCAACAATATGCAAATATAGCAAGAATTCTTGGAATCATAAGCCCTCATATAATTACAAATGTAAACAACCCAAAGGATTGCAATTGTAAACAGAAACACATTACATGTGTAATATCAGGCTTTCGCTTATGCGATGTTGCTACACAGGTATGATACACATGTTGCAGGTATTTACATTTGTTTTTCTTTTGG
>CAJJNP010000147.1 GCA_905193145.1 uncultured Odoribacter sp.
GATTGATTTTTCTGCCATGTCGCTGATGTGGACGGGCAGGAAGGGTGCGGCTGGAATTTTTTTAATCAATAATAGTATAAGTTATGATTCGCATTATTGCCATTATGTTAACGGGAGTGGTGTTGGGTTACTTTTTCCGTAATTTGAAATTTACCCAAAAGACTGAGCATTCAATTTCGCTGACAATTATTACAATGCTGTTTATTCTTGGCGTGTCAGTGGGTTCTAATGATGCTATTGTTTCAAATCTTTATGTGTATGGGAGCCAGGCTGCCGTATTGGCTGCTTTCGGATTGGGCGGAAGTGTCCTGGTGTCTTGGTTAGTGTATAATTTGTTTTTTCAGAAAGGAGGAGAGAGATGAAGGGAAGTTTGGTTGTTACTGCATTTTTTGTTTTGGGTTGTCTGCTGGGTTTTATAGGCATTTTGCCTTTTGAGGTGCATGATTTGTCAATGTATATATTATATGCCCTGATGTTCCAGGTGGGTATCAGTATCGGAAGTAACAAGAATTTGAAAGAGCTGGTGGGGGCATTGAGATGGAAAATGTTGATTATTCCGGTAGGAACGGTTGTGGGGACATTGCTATTTTCTGCCTTGGCGAGTCTGTTGCTGAGCCGCTGGAGTGTTTTTGACTGTATGGCAGTGGGAAGCGGCTTTGCATATTATTCTTTATCGTCCATCCTGATTACACAGTTTAAAACGCCTTCTGTCGGTTTGCAATTGGCTACGGAGTTGGGGACGATTGCTCTTTTGGCAAATATATTCCGTGAGATGATGTCTTTGCTTGGTGCACCGCTTATCCGGAAATATTTTGGGAAACTGGCACCGATTTCTGCAGCAGGCGTAAATTCGATGGATGTTGTGTTGCCCGTCATTACGCATTGCTCCGGCAAAGAGATGATTCCGATAGCTATTCTGCATGGTATTTTGATAGATATGAGCGTTCCGTTTTTTGTATCTTTATTCTGTAGTATGTAAGGTTTTTGGAATTTATTCGTTTTTTACGGCGGTTTGTTTTATTTTTGTGGCTAAACTAATTTAATAAAATAAGATGATTACAAAGAATAAATTTGTCTCTGTAAGCTACGAGTTGAGAACAGAGAAAGACGGAGAAGTGTTGGAAATGGCTGGAACAGATAAACCGCTGGAGTTTATTTGCGGTCAGGGACAGACCTTGGATTATTTCGAAATGAATTTGTTGGAAAAGAACGAAGGCGACAAATTTGATTTCGAAATTCCTGCTGCGAATGCGTATGGTGAGGTGAAGGAGGATATGATTGTAGACCTGCCGAAAGATATTTTTAAGGATGTTGAGGCAGACGAAATGAAAGTAGGCAACACACTGCCCATGATGGATAGTCTGGGACGCCGTTTGGAGGGAAAAATCGAGGAGATTGGCGAGGAAGAGGTCCGGATGAATTTTAATCATCCGCTGGCCGGTAAGACATTGTTCTTTAAAGGCGAGATTGTTGGCGTACGGGATGCTACGGACGAAGAGTTGGAAGCCCTGCACTCACATAAATGTGGCGGATGCCATGGATGCGGATCGGATAGTTGCAGCGGATGCGGCTCGGAGGAGAGTTCATGCGGTTGTGGCGGATGTCACTAAATTTCTGACAGTACAGCTATGGCAAATGCTATAGGCAAGATATTTCGTCTCACTTCTTTTGGAGAGTCGCACGGTGAAGCTGTCGGCGGAGTCATCGAGGGGTGTCCGTCCGGTGTGGAGCTTTCTGTGGAAGAGATTCAAAAGGAGTTGGACAGACGAAGACCGGGACAGTCTGCCCTTTCAACAAGCAGACAGGAGGAGGATAAAGTTGAGATTCTTTCCGGCTTGTTTGAGGGAAAGACAACAGGGATGCCCATTGGTTTTATTGTGCGCAACAAGGATTGCCGAAGTCAGGACTACGACCATCTGAAAGAGGTGTACCGACCGTCACATGCCGATTTTACCTGGGAAAGCAAGTATGGAGTCCGGGATTATCGTGGCGGCGGCAGAGCTTCGGCTAGAGAACACATTGCCAGGGTGGTGGCAGGAGCTGTTGCCAAACAGGTGTTGGCGGTGTGTGGGGTGTCTGTCTGTGCTTTTGCGGAACAGGTGGGATGCGTTGTCTTGGATAGTCCGTGGCAGGATTTGGATTTGTTCAATAAGGAGCGGAATGCCGTGCGTTGTCCGGATGAGCGAAAGGCTGCTGAAATGGCTGCATTGATAAGTCAGGTGCGGGAGAAAGGGGATAGTGTGGGTGGAGTTGTGGGCTGTGTGATGAAGGGGGTGCCTGTCGGGTTGGGTGAGCCGGTCTTTGACCGTTTTCAGTCCGGGCTTGCTTGTGCCATGATGAGCATCAATGCTGCGAAAGGGTTTGAGTATGGAGAGGGATTCAGAGCTGCCGGCATGTTGGGCAGCGAACATAACGATGCCTGGGAAATAAGAGAGGGGAAAATGCGAACGGTAACCAATCATTCCGGCGGAATACAGGGTGGGGTGACTAATGGTGAGGATATTTATTTTCGGGTGGCTTTCAAACCGGTTTCTACAATTGCTGTAAGACAACGGACGGTGGATCGTCAGGGCAATGAAGTGGAGTTGGAGGCTCGGGGCAGACATGATCCGTGTGTGGTGCCGAGGGCTGTACCGGTGGTGGAAGCAATGGCTGCAATCGTGACGTTGGATTTTTTGTTGCAAGCAAAAAAAGCAGAGAAAAATTATGCAGTTTGCTGAAAACTTTTTATATTTGGAAAAAATTAAATGATAATAGATATGGCAAGTATTAAGAGATTAAAGAAAGACATTGACTATTTGACATTTGCTGTGATTGACGATTGTTTGAATTGTCTGGCTTATGGAAAAAGTACCGATGATATCAGTGATATTGTAGAAAATGTTATCAATCAGAGAAATGTATTGCGCCAGCGTGTAAATGCAGGTAAGGCAGTTGCTAAAAATGAGAGAAAAGGGTATTACAAAGGTGTCCGCAAAGAAGTGATGACCACTGTAGACGGAGCTTTCACTCAATTAAGCGCATTGGTTAAGCAATAAAAGCTTTGTTAATGATCGATGATGCGCAAGCGTCATCTTATCTATAACTGCCTGACATGTTTGGGCAGTTTTTTTATGACTTGTCTGTATGGATTATATTGAGATTCCAGGCATTGGAGCAATAAAAGTGAGAAGGAGCGCTAATATTAAATATCTGCGTCTTCGTATGGCACCGGGAAGAGGATTGTGGGTGAGTGTACCTTATGGAGTGAGTGAGAGCCAAGTGTACAAGTTTATATCGGATAACAAAGAGTGGATTGAGAAAAGCCGCAAAAGCATGGCTGTATATGAGAAGGATACAGGAGTGGGGTTGCGGCCGGGTGCCGAAGTCAGGACAAAGTTGCATGTCCTGAAAATAGAGCAGACGGAACAGTCACGACCTTCTTATCGGTTGGAAGGAAATGTTATCACGCTGTTTGTGCCCGGTCAAGTGGAGTTCAGCCGTATAGAAAATATTGTCCGGCAGTTTTTGGTGGAGGTTTACCGGATGGAAGCAAAGCAATATTTGCCGCCTAGAGTGAAACATTTTGCAGAAAAATTCGGTTTTAAATATGGAAATCTGACATTTCGGGACAATGTGTCGAATTGGGGCAGTTGCTCTTTTGAAAATAATATCAGTTTGAACGTGAAGTTGATGAAATTGCCGGATGATGTTATAGATTATGTAATCCTGCATGAATTGTGTCACACTGTGGAGAAAAACCATTCGGAGGATTTTTGGAAGTTGGTGGGACGTGTGTGTCCCGGATATGCTCATTTGCGCGAAAGACTGAAAAATTATAATACGAGAGTATAGAATATCATAAAAGGAAATAGTAACTTTGCACTACGATAAAAAAATACAAATATTATGATGCAAGATAAAGTGAAGGAAATCAGGGATACACTGAAAGAAGTGAAATATCCTGGTACTTCCAAGAATATTGTTGAATTGGATATGGTGCAAAATATCCGTATTGAAGATGAGAAGGTGATGTTCCGTCTCGTTTTTCAAGATTCAAAAGATCCTTTTGTAAGTACCGTTACAAAAAAGTGTCGCTCTTTATTGGATAATTATAAGGAGGTGGAAATCGAGACCATTTTTGTACATGATTTGGAACGTCCGCTTTCATTGGAGAAGGTAAAAAATATCATTGCTGTTTCTTCTGGTAAGGGTGGGGTCGGCAAATCGACTGTTGCAGCCAATCTGGCCGTTGCTTTGGCTATGCAGGGATATAAAGTGGGTCTGGTGGATGCTGACATTTTCGGACCGTCTGTTCCGAAAATGTTTGGATGTGAAGATGCGCAGCCTTATTTGGAAAAGGTGGGGAATCAGGATATGATTGTTCCGGTGGAGAAATATGGAGTGAAAATTCTTTCAATCGGATTTTTCGTGGATCCTGCTTCAGCTACCGTATGGAGAGGCCCGATGGCTTCCAATGCTTTGAAGCAGATGGTGGAACAGGGATTTTGGGATGAATTGGATTATATGTTGATCGACTTGCCGCCGGGAACAAGCGATATCCACCTGACATTGGTGCAGACTGTGGCATTGACAGGCGCTATTGTTGTGAGCACACCGCAGCAGGTTGCGTTGGCAGATGCTATCAAAGGTATCAATATGTTTGAATCTCCGGGAATCAATGTGCCGGTATTGGGTCTGGTTGAAAATATGGCTTGGTTTACTCCGGCTGAATTACCGGAAAACAAATACTATATCTTCGGAAAAGAAGGTGCCAAGAAACTGGCAGAAGAAAAGGGTCTGCCTCTGTTGGGACAGATTCCGGTGGTACAGAGTATCTGTGATGGAGGGGATGCCGGCAAGCCCGTAGCATTGAATCCGGACAGTATCACCGGTGCTGCCTTTGCCGGTTTGGCTGCAGAGGTGGTGAAAACCGTGGAAGAGAATCATGAACAAGCAAAACGAGTAAGAATAACCAAGAAATAATATGGAGTGGAGTATTCGCTCTTTAGAAGAGCTCAATGAGGTGGCAGACCATTTTCTCGCGTATGTCGGCAATCGTAAGATATTTGCATTATACGGCCCTATGGGGGTTGGCAAGACGACATTCGTTAAAGCAGTCTGCCGCTGTTTGGGCGTCGAAGATGATGTGAGTTCCCCGACTTTTGCAATTGTCAATGAATATGTGACAAGTGAAGGGGAATCCCTTTATCATTTTGATTTTTATCGCGTAAATTCAATAGAAGAAGCGATGGATTTCGGATATGAGGAATATTTTTATGGAGGTTGTCGTTGTTTTATCGAATGGCCTGAAAAAATAGATGAACTGCTACCGGAGGATATCGTGAACTGCACTTTTACGGAAAATCAGGATGGTAGCCGTACCTTGAAGGTGGATTTATAAATCATGTGACAATGAATGATTTAGTTTGCCTGGCTGACATATTGGGCTCTATCATAGAAGAGAAAAACGAGCTTTGCTGGACCAGTGCCTATCAAGAAAAAACAGATATTGAGATTAGAAAATCCCTGATTGAAAAAATGAGGGGTTTTCTAAATTAATTTGATGAAAAAGTTGGTTTTTTGCCGATAAAACGGAGGAAAATCACTATATTTGTATTATGAAAAAGGTACAAAAAAATATCGTATTGACAACGTCGCTTCCTCCTACGGAACGTAAAATAATCCTCGAATCATTGGTAGCTTCCTTTCGTATAGAAGGAATAAATATTCCGGATACACGGGTGCAGGCTATTTATGCACGCGTGAATGAAAAACTCAAAAAATGGAGTTGATGATTCTCTCCATGGGTTTGTAGTTTTTCTCGCTGACATGCTGTACGGCAATTACATATTCTCTGAAATCAATTCTTTCGAAACGCAATCCTTCGTATCCTTGTTTGCGAACCATCAAATTGGCCAGGATGCGTGCCGTACGTCCGTTTCCCTCCCGGAAGGGATGTATGAACAAGAGTTCGCCATGGACGACAGCGACATCGTGTATCAGTTCTTCTTTGCCGGGGTATATATCCGGCAGTTGTGACAAAACTTCGTTTTCAAAAGCCTGCATGTTTTGGGGTATGAACAGGGAGGATGGAAAAAGAAAGCCTCCTTTAGACATGTTGACCGTTCTGTAGTGGCCGGCAAAGGAGTAGAGTTCCTTCAAGGCTGTTTTGTGTATTGAACGGATGTATTTGCAATCAAACCGAGTGGTGGTGGTCAGTTGTTCTGTAAAGAGGATTTCTGCCATCAGAAAACCTTCAAATTCAGCTTCAGCCAATAGTGCTTTGTCTGTAATCCCTTGCAGATTCGGTAATTCCTGATTCTCTTCCCGATTTGTAACATACCTGCTCATAGTCTTGTATTATTGTGTATGACTCTTTCTTTTACAAATATAGTGATAATTTTTGTAATAATGTTTTTTTGAATGGATATTGTTTATTTGATTATTTTGCAGTTATTTTGTATTAATGGATTGTAGATACATTATGGAAGAAAATAAAGCACAGAAGCAAACATGGCGGATTGTATATTTGGAAAGAGGTTCTGATAAAGCCCCATTCAAACAAGATGATTTTTTTAAATGTTTGTCGGACGTTTCTGAAGATATTGTCATTTTAGCGGATAAAGAACGGGTGTCGGAAAACGATATCAATGATTATCGGCGTCAATTTTTTAACCAGAAGTTTTCGGATTCAAGTGTCGCCTATGTAGCCAGTGGTAAACAGAAGTTGCATTTGGGAATATTCAGCAATCAATGGTGCGCTAATCATGAAATTACAGATTCTCCCCTGTTGATGGGACGGAAGGATGTTTTTTTGAAGGCGTATGGAGGTTCGGATTTAGGGAGTCATCCTTTGGTCAGTGTCGGATATAGTCTGCAAAAGGTGGGCGGTTTGCGTTTTGTACGTTTGAACGGTGCTGTTGACAAATTAGCCGGAGTGGGCAAGTGGCAGTTGTGGAAAAATTACACTTGGAAAATACCCGGACAGTATTTGTTATCCGGAATGTTTTTCCGCCATTTGTTTTCGAAAAACGACAAGGTACAGCGTGATATGCTGTTTCGGATGTTGCTGATACTGTTTGCTTGTTTCGCTTTTGTATTTATGCCCTATGTCAGTCAGGATTATGGGGTGACGGGCGACGAGTTTGTTGACCATCGGCATGCCGGGTATGTGCTGGATTATTTTGCCAAGGGTGATAAGGCTGCTTTAAACCAGCCACAAACAACCTTGCATTTATATGGGAATGCCGTACAGGTGGTTACGGCGGCTATCTGTCGATGGTTTGATGTAGAGAATTATTATGAGCTACGGCATTTTTGCGGAGGGTTGATTGGTGCGTTAGGTGTGCTTGCAGCCGGTTTGCTGGGACTGCGTTGGGGAGGAGGTTTATGCGGTCTGTTTTCGATTCTGTTGATGTTTTTCACGCCGCGTTTCTTCGGTCATAGCATGAACAATTTGAAGGATGTACCCTTTGCGGTGGGCTATGTATTATCCTTGTTCTATACGGTACGTCTGTTTGATTATTTTCCGATCGTGAAGGTCCGGCACGCTTTGGGATTGGTGGTAGGAATAGCTTTGGCATTGGGAACTCGTTCCGGAGGACTGATTCTTTACCCGATGCTTCTTATGTATGCCGGATTGTTTTATATTGGCAGAAGCGGTGGTTTGCATGAATTTCTCAGATTCAAAAAGCATGGGGCAATGCTTGGAAATATTCTGCAACTGGTATTATTGGTTATTATTGCCAGTTATCTGCTTGGCATAGCCTTATGGCCGTTTGCTTTGGCAAATCCTTTGCGGAATGTGGTCTATTCATTGACGAAGTTTACCAACTACAGTATCGGTTTGCGCACTATTTTTGACGGTGAACAAATGATGTCAAACATGTTGCCTTGGCAGTATGCTCCGAAGTTTATCTGTATCGGCATGCCGGTTGTAATGCTTATCGGTTTTTTCGGTTATTTTTTATATGCCGGTTTCCGGAAAAGGGAATTTTCATTAATCAGTTTTTTTCTGTTTTTTGCGGCAGTGTTTCCTGTATTTTGGGTGATTTACCAGAATTCCAATTTGTATGGAGGTATCCGCCATCTGTTGTTTGTCATTCCACCTATGGTGGTGTTGGGAGGACGTTTTTGGAGCGGGATGGTTCATTGGGTGAAAGGGTACGGTAAAGTGTTAGTGGTAGGAATATTTTTGTGTCTGTTGAGCCTGCCGGCTTTGCACATGATAAAGAATCATCCGAATGAATATGTCTATTTCAATGAATTTAAAGGCGGTTTGGATAAAGCCTATGGATATTATGAAACGGACTACTATTTCAATTCTTTGAAAGAATCTGCTGAATGGTTTGGAAATAATGTATTGCCGGATTTACCGAAAGATAAGAAGACAATTATTGTTACTCAAGCATCTAACCAATTGGCATACTATTTTAGAAATGATACCAATATTCGTGTGGCATACAGTCGTTATTATGAGAAGTATTGCAAGGATTGGGATTATGCGATATTCGGGAATGTATATATTGGAGAAGAGCAACTTCGCAATGGGCTTTTCCCTTTGCAAGGGACTCTATTTGCTCCTGAAGTTGACGGGTATCCTATGTCTTTTGTTGCCAAGCGGGACTGCAAGACGGATTTGGAAGGATTTAAATTGGAATAAGAGCGCAAATTCATCGAAGCACTCAAG
>CAJJNP010000148.1 GCA_905193145.1 uncultured Odoribacter sp.
CAGCAGCAGGAAGAGGTATATGGGATGAATTGTTGTTTGTACGTAATGCTCGCAAAGAAGTGTTGAAGGGGATAAATAGAATGGATGTGGTTGATTATTATAAAGAATGCATTGCTTTAAGTATTGAAGAGTATTTGACTATTTTGAATAAAGTTGAATGGCAGATTGGTGATGTAAAGCGTTTGGTCCGTTTGTTGGAAGAGGATGTTGCCGGTTTTTATGAAACTGAGTTTGTCCGGCAAAATATGTTGGGGTGTAGCGTTAGAGAAGTGAATGGAAATTTAAAGAAAGTATGGAAAGAATTTTTTAAACGAGAAAAATGGCTGCAATTAGCGCAAAAAAGTAATGGTAGTGAGGTTTTTCGTTTATTAGAAAGTGAATTAATTCAAATCATAGGGAATGGAGAGGAAACGAATTCTAGTGCTCAGATGCTCACTCAGCGTATTTGTGTTGAGGTTTTTTGTGAAGAATTGAAATCTTGTCGCGAAACAATGAGGTTAGGGGATGGTGTTGCAGAAAACTTAGTATTGACTACCTGGGAATCAATTTATAGACATTGGAAGCAGAAGGTGGAAAAATTGGCAGAAAAAGAATTGAAATGTAAAAAGATTCGTGATTGCTATTGGTCTTTGCTTTTGAAGGATTTGTTTTTACAGATATAACCTTTATATTTGTAAAAACTTTACTTATGAAAAAGATTACGCTACTATTGACCCGTCATGGGGAAACTATCGAAAATAAAAAAAATATCCTGCAAGGCCAATTGCCCGGCACATTGTCTGAACTCGGTATTCAACAGGCTGAAGAGTTAGCTAAGAGATTGGTGGAGGTGCCGTTGGATGTCATTATATCCAGTGATTTATCCAGAAGTTATAAGACTGCGGAGATTGTTGCAGGTCAGAAAGGTATGGAAGTGTTTTCTACTCCATTGCTTCGCGAAATGCATTGGGGTAGTTATACGGGAGATGCTTTTGAAAAGGTTGATTGGTATAATCTTCCGTTTGGGGTGGAGTCATTGGAAGAATTGGATATGCGTGCCGGTGAATTTGTAAATTATTTGCGTGTAAAATATCCGGGGAAACGAATTCTGGCGGTTGGACATGGGGCTTTTAATCGGGCGATTTTAAATCATTTGGAAGGGCGTAAACCGCTTGAGATGTTGGAAAAGCCAATCATGGGAAATACGGAAATTGTAGAGCTTGTATGCTAAAAACAGTATTTGGCATCCATGAGAATGTTCGGCAAACGAATCGGAGTATTGTGCTTCTTCCTTTTGGGGATACATGTGCTTTGGGCGCAAGAGCATAAGCAAGACACAGTTTCGCAGGATTCTGTAAAACAGGTACTATTAACTCTGCAGGGAGTAATTGTGGGAGGTGATGAAAAGGAGTCGCTGCCTGGAGCTTATATCTATTTAGGAGAAGCCAAGACACCTGTCGGTACGACAGATGTTGACGGTCGTTTTGTTATTCAGGGAATTCGTGCTGGGAAGATACAATTGTCTGTATCTTATATCGGGTATGAAACATATTCTGGTTTGTTTGAGATAAAGGAGGATACGGATATTGGGCAGATATGTTTGAAAACTGTTTTGCTTGAAGAGGTGGTGGTCGAAGCCAAAGTCCCGATAGCTGTGCAACATGGGGATACAACAAAATTTAATGCCAGTGCAGTGAAAGTGGCTGTTGATGGGGATTTGGAAGCATTGATTAAAAAGCTGCCGGGGTTTGAAATTGTTGATGGGAAGATTATTGCCCAAGGTAAAGAGGTGACCCGCCTTTTTATAGACGGGATGGAGTATTCTTTTAATGATCCGGCAGCAGCATTGAAAAATTTACCGGCTAAGCTGGTGAATAAAATCAGTATGTACGACCGGGGAAGCGATGAGGCTGAATTTTCCGGATATCAGGATGGGAAAAAATTCCGTGCGTTAAATATTGAGACACATGAGCCCAATAAAGCTAAGATTTTTGGTAGGGCAAGTGTTGCATATGGAATTACTTCGCCGGTAAAAAACACTTTTGAGGAAAATAATTATAATGGAGATATCTATGGTAATTATTTTGATCGGAAAAACAAGATCACTCTGAATGCGGATGCAAGCAATCAAGGACAGCGGTTTAATATGCCGGGCAGCCGTTTGGGTGGAGGAAAAGGGTATAATCGTTCTGAGGGGATTTATGCAAATGTTTCTACGGATATTGTAGAGAATTGGAGTATTTCTACCAATTATCGTTGGTCTGACAATGCGTCTAATTCTGCTTCGATGTCGAAACAGGAGTATTTTCCTACCGAGCAATATGAGAACCGTATATATGACAATGAGAGTCGATCCCGTCGGGATGGGAATAACCATTCTTTTAATGCAAGGGTTGAATATACTCCGAGTAAAAAAAGTCGGTTTGTGTTTTCTCCATCCATATCGACAGGCAAGTCCAATTCCTGGAGCATTGCTTATGGTTCAAATGTAGAAAATAATGATACGGTTAATGTTTCAAATACAGAGAATTGGAGTGATGGAAATACATTACGAGTGAACGGTAGTGTTCTTTGGATGCAGGCATTTAGGAAGAAAGGGCGTTCGATGACTATGAATATTACTGGAGGATATTCACGTAATTTATCGAACCGATGGCAAAGTAATGATGAACATTCTTTGAAAATGGACGGTGTTTATTTGGATACGCTTCGCAATCTGGCTACAGATAATAACCAGAAAGATCATAATTGGTCTGCATCTTTAAGGTGGTCAGAGCCTCTGTCTGAACATTCACGTTTGACATTAAATTATATGTATCAAGATCGCATGAGTAATGCTGATCAGTCCAGTTTGTCATATCGGGATAAGGATTTTCAGGAGTTGATAGGTATTGATTCTACTCAAACAAATGAATTGAAAAATGTTTATCATGTACATAATTATGGTATAAATTATAGTTTTACCAATGACAAATTGCGATTAGGTACCGGTTTGTCTTTTAGCAATACAACGATGGATAATCGATATCGATATCTGGCTAAAAGCGATTCTGTGTTGATTAGCCGGTATATGGATGTTTCGCCTATGATGAGTTTTGGCTGTCAAATTAATGATGACAGTAATTTGGATGTCACTTACTCAGGAAATTCATCTTCCCCTTCTGTGACTCAGTTGCAAAATGTGTTGACTATTAGTGATCCATTGCAAGTGTCTAAGGGTAATCCAAATTTGAAGAAGTCATTTACTCACAATTTGATGATGAATTATACTTATTCTCAACTTGAAAGTTCGGGATTTTTGAATGCAACTTTGAGTGCCGGACAAACATTTAATATGATATCTTCTAATGTGCAGTTTATTAATCGAGATACAATTGTTGATGGTTATCTTTTGGCACGAGGAGCTAGTTTGACAGTGCCGGTAAATTTAAATGGAAGTTGGAATCTGTCAGGTAGTGTATCCTATTCTTTCCCATGGGAAAAATTGAAATTACGGTTTAATACCTCTATGGGATATAGTTTTTCGCATACTCCTTCAATTTATGATAATTTGGAAAATATGAATAGTTCTCATACAGGAACGATGAGTGTTTCTATATATACAAATATTTCTGAAGATATAGATTGTTATCTTTCTTCCAGTAATACGTTATCTTGGTCTGAAAACAGTGAAACCGGAAATGCCAGATATTATAACAGTAATTTAAACGGTTCGTTTAATTGGATATTCTGGCGAGGCTTTTATGTTGAGACAATGTATAACGGAAGTTTTCATATCACAAAAAAGGACGAACGAGTAAAACAATCAGAGCATATACTTAACGCTACTGTCGGTAAGAAATTCGGTAAGGAACGCCAGTTTAAAGTTTCTTTGTCAGCAAATGATATTTTACAAAATCGCCGTTCTATGACTTATTCTTTAACTGATTTATCTACCAATGTTTCTTATAATACAGTACCTTCGACATGTATTATGTTGGGAGTGTCCTATCGCTTTGATAACATGAAACGGCATTGATTATAGCTCAATGATAGTTTTGCTGCCATAAGGAATGTCTTCGTCAAATGATTTTTCAATCGTACACCGTTTTGCGTACACTAAAGCACAGGCGATAACTCCCCGATGTGTAAATATACAGCATTGCTGTTGAGGGAGAGCACGTATTTCATCGAGAAAATTTGAAACACGTTGGTACTGGTCCATATAGCTTTCTGCTCCTCCAGCCGGTTCGTTTATCCAGTCTTTATACCAAAGGTTTAGATGCGGATCGGAGATTGTATCCCAGCGTTGCATTTCCCAAGTGCCAAAATTTAATTCTTTAAGTCTTTTATCTATCAGTGGGTGTGTATAACCGCAAAAATCGGCCAGTTGCCGGCAGCGAGACAGAGGACTGGAGTATGCGATATCAAAATGTTCTTTTTCGATGCTTTTGCGGACTTGCTCTGCCTCTTGGGGAAATGTGGATGCAGTATCAACATCGCTCCAGCCATAGCAAATGCCTGATTCTACAGCGACGCTTGTATGTCTGATAAATGTGAGTTTCATAGGAAGGGTGCTGTTGTTATGAAAAAACCTAAATAGAATGCCTGTTCTGCCAATAATACGCTGGCTCCGCAACAATCTCCTGTGTAGCCGCCTATTTTACGTTTGAAATAATGTCGTAGGCCTATTGTAATGAGTATCATCGGAATGACAGCCCAAAAGTTTGTGCCGAGAAAGTATAACGGAATGATACATATTACAGCCATTAGCATGAATTTGTGGAGACTGATGGGATTGTATAGGACTTTTGTTTTGCTTGTCTCTTCCGTTCGTGCATAGTCTAATGTATTGATCATAAAAGCAGTTGCAAACTTGGACAGAACGTCTGCTCCTATAATGATTCCTGCCAGGGCATTTGTTGGCAATGAGTATAGGAAAGATGCATATAGAAAGAAATAGACGATCAGACCGATTGTACCATAGCTGCCGATGTGCGAATCTTTCATGATGGCAAGGATTTTTTCCTTATTAATCCCTCCTCCGAAACCGTCGAAAAAATCTGCCAGGCCATCTTCATGTAAGGCGCCTGTCAATAACAGTCGGGCTGCAATAGCTAAAATACAAGCGGGTAAATCAGCCCAACCGATTGTGCTGACAATGTATAGGATTGCCCAGGTGGTAAAACCTGTTATAAATCCGACTAGTGGCCAGTATAGCAGTACATTGCTGTAGTATTTTTTATCCACTTGTACGAACCGCCATAAAGGTAGACGGGTAAACATCATGATTGCAGCCAAAAATGAGCGCATGTTAAAAATATTTGGTTACAGATGCTGATTGAAAATCATTCATTTCATTAATCATACGGATGGCCGATTCTATGATTGGATAGGAACATATCGCTCCGGTGCCTTCGCCTAGTCTCAAACTGAGATTTAGAAGAGGACGAGCATGCAAGGCTTCTAAAACCAATTTGTGTCCGGCTTCATCTCCCTGATGTCCGAAAATGCAATATTCTAAAACTTCCGGATAGAGTTGTGAAGCGGCAAGCACACAGTTGGTCATGATAAAGCCGTCAACGATGATGATCATGCCTAGTTCTGCAGCACGCAACATACCGCCAACTGCAGCAACCATTTCGAAGCCTCCGAACCAGCGGATAATATCTTCCGGAGTATGGTCGCCGGAATAATTTTCCATAGACCGTTTAAGGATATTGTATTTGTGTTCTATACCTTGGGAGTTCAGACCACTGCCTGCGCCAACGCATTCTTTTAAAGGTATTCCGGTGAAATATGTCATCCATAGGGAAGACGCTGATGTATTGGCCATGCCCAATTCTCCGAAACTGACAATGTTGGTCCCTTCATGGTAGGTCATGTCTACGATTTCCGCTCCGATTTCGATGGCACGTTCCATCTCTTTTTTACTCATGGCAGCTTCGTAAAGATAATTGCTTGTGCCTTTCCGTATTTTGCGGTCAATTAGTCCCGGGAGATTATGAAAATCGGCATTGACTCCACAGTCTACAATTTTGAGCGCAAAGTTGTGTTGGTGTGCGAACATGTTGACTCCACCACCTCCTTTGACAAAATTATAAATCTGTTGTGCTGTGACTTCAGGTGCTGAAAAGCTGACTCCTTCAACGACAACTCCGTGGTCTGCAGCAAAAACGATGTTTTGTGGTTTGTGTAATTGGGGTGAAAGGTTTTGTTGGATTGTACCGATTTGTACGGCCAATTCTTCCAACCTGCCCAAAGAGCCTTTCGGTTTGGTTAAGTTGTCAATCTTATTTTGTAAGGCAGGTATGATGTTTTTATCCGGTGTTTTAATATTAAAAGTTCTCATGGTGAGTTTGTTGTGGGTTATTGTTTGATTTTTATAGGTATTCCAGATACCATTAGTACAACTTCATCCGCCTGTTGCGCTGCAAATTGGTTCATCCATCCTTGTAAATCTGTAAATCGTCTCTGTATCAGACTTTCGGATACTCCGCCTAAACCAATTTCGTTTGTGACGAATATAAAGATGGCGTCCTGGTCAGTGAAACGTTTGAACTCTTCTTTAAGTTCGGAAAGTGATTTGTCGACATCGGAGTCATTGTCAAAGAAAAAATTTGTTGCCCAAAGCGTCATGCAGTCTATAACAATGACACGTCCTGATAAAGAGTGTTTACTCAGCTCTTTCTCTTCTTCAATATTGGTCCATTGCGGTCCTCTGTCACGTTGGTGTCTTAAGATGCGTTGCCTATATTCTTCGTCCCATACCCTGGAAGTGGCGAGGTATACAGGATTGTCGGCTAATTGTAGGGCTAAGCGCTGGGCATATCCGCTTTTACCTGAGCGTTGTCCGCCTGTGACAAGGATGATTTTTTTTGCCATATCTTTCTTTTTTTTTGCTCCGTAAAGATAGCTCTTTTAATTTAGAAAATGGTGGTATATTGTTATCTTTGCTACGAGTAAATAGATGAATAATGAAGATTTATACACGTGGCGGTGATAAAGGAAAAACCGGTATCCATGGAGGTTCGCGGGTTGACAAAGATGATATTCGTATTGAAGCAAATGGGACGTTAGATGAATTGAATTCTTTGTTGGGGTTGATACGTGCACAAGCGGGTGAAACACATGAATGGCAAGAAATGCTTTGTTTTTTGCAAAGGCAGTTGATGGTTGTTATGTCGCATGTAGCTACACCAGCAGAACTGCGTGAACAAAATCCGAATCCGTTATTGGAGGATTTGGATGTTTATTGTGAAAAACAAATAGATCATTTGAACGGTCGGATTACTCATCCGTCCACTCATTTTATTTTGCCGGGTGGGAATATACTTTCTGCTCAATGTCACGTAGCCCGAACCGTAGCCCGACGGGCGGAACGCCGTTTGTGGACTTTGAATCGGGTAGATGAATTGCCTCCCGTCATTTTGCGGTTTGTAAATCGTCTTTCTGATTTATTATTTACAATGGCACGGCAGGAAATGGATCGGGAAGGGGCAGAAGAGGAAAGATGGCAATCGTTTTTATATAAAAAGAAAAGGCAATGAAAAAATTGAAGCCTATTATGTTTGTAGGGACCTGCTCGGATGCAGGAAAAAGTATCATAAACACTGCATTTTGCCGCATTTTTTTGCAGGATGGTTATGCTCCGGCTCCTTTTAAGGCGCAGAATATGTCTTTAAATTCCTATTCGACTCCGGATGGAGGGGAGATTGGAAGGGCACAAGCGGTTCAGGCAGAGGCTTGTAGAATTGCTCCGTCAACAGATATGAATCCTGTGTTGTTAAAACCATCTTCGGATCAGACTTCACAAGTTATTCTGAATGGTCAGCCTGTGGGGAATATGTCTGCACGGGAGTATTTTCGTATAAATAACAAGGAAGATTTATGGAGGGAGGCTTTGGCTGCTTTTGTGCGTTTGGAGAAGTGTTATTCTCCGATTGTTCTGGAAGGTGCCGGTAGTATTTCGGAGCTGAATCTGCGTGATCGGGATATTACGAATATGAATATGGCTCAAAAAGTTGATGCTGCGACTTATTTGGTGGCAGATATTGACCGGGGTGGGGTGTTTGCTTCTGTATATGGTTCTGTTATGTTGTTGCCGGAAGAGCAACGTCGGTTGCTGAAAGGTATTATTATCAATAAATTTAGAGGGGATGTTTCTCTTTTTGATGAAGGCAGGAAAATCATTCAGGATTTGACAGGAATTCCGGTGGTGGGTGTGATTCCTTATTTCCGGAATATTCGTATCGAAGAAGAGGATTCTGTTGTATTGGAGAACAAGGCTGCCATGGCTGAAGCCGGGAAGGTGAATGTTGCAGTCGTGCGTTTGCGGAGGATGTCTAACTTTACTGACTTTAATGCAATAGAACAAGATGGACGTTTTCATTTGTACTATACGGATAAAC
>CAJJNP010000149.1 GCA_905193145.1 uncultured Odoribacter sp.
GGATTCACTGCAACGGCAGTACTCTCATCATGATTACCGATAGCACTGATTACCTGAGCAATTTCTCTTGCCTCCATCCCCATGTTATCCAACAAACGAAAAGCCAATATAGCTCCGCTCTGTGCATGGTCAATCCGATTGACAACATTACCGATATCGTGCATATAAGCAGCAATTTTAGCCAATTCAATTACCCGCTCCGGATATCCCAATGTCCGCAAAATCTTTTCCGCCTCCACAGCCACCTTACCTACATGCGCAAAAGAATGCTCAGTATACCCTAAAGCAATCAACGATTTATCAGCTTCGCTGATATAGCATTTTATGCTTTCATTGTTTTTCACATCCTCAAATGATATAGCCATAACTCAAATCATATTTAATTCTTCAAACATTTTTCTGTACACAGCCATTTTTTCCCCAAGAGGTTTCGGATATGCCCGGGAAGAAGATGGCATACGATAAAAAGAGAGCAAACGCCCGTCACATACAAATTCTGTGCAGCACCCCACTGCAGGCTCCTCGGCATCTATCAACGCAAGCAACGTATCCGTAGCCTTCTGTCCGGTTGTTACAACCGCCTGACAACAAGGCAAAGCTTTTAATACTTCATGTATATCCATCGCCTGCACCACTTCCAAAAACTTATCAGAAGCATTATCCTTCAACCGCACAACCTTCCGAGCCGTATCCGACAAAGCTATTCCCTTCTCTAAAAGAAAACTACGAATCCGCTCCTCACAAAACGACTTACGGTCAACTGTCAGAAAATAATCCTTATCGTCAAAAAACACACCACCGAAAATACGCCACATATCATTTTGAAAATTAGGATAATAAAACTCCATTTTCCAACGATCCCGTTTAGGGGGAAAACTTCCTAACATCAACAAGCGGGCATCACTAGGAAAAAAAGGCTCCAAAGGATGCGACTCCACATTCGCACATAAAGGTTCTTCTTTCATATTCAACTAATCAATCCGTAATGACGAAGAGCATACGCAACTCCATCATCATCCACGCTTTTAGTAATAAAATCAGCCTTAGCCTGTACATCCTCCTTGGCATTTCCCATTGCAACCCCTACACCTGCATACTCCAACATCGGAATATCATTGCCACCATCACCGAAAGCCATACATTCATCTCGACTAATACCGAAATATTCCAATATTTTTGCCATACCGATGCTCTTGCTGCCACCTTTAGGAACAATATCCGTAAACAAAGGATTCCAGCGAGTAGCTTCACATCCGGGCAATTGCGTCATGATACGTCTTTCCTGATGCATCTGAAAAAAGCCGATTAACTGGAAAACATCCTCTTTCAAAGCTTCCCGTATATCACGCTGCGGAGGTTCCGGAAAATTCAACATCTTAAAAATAATATCCGTATGCTCATTTACATAATTGATAAACATATCGTTAGCCCGAACAAATATACAAGGGAAACGTTCACCTGCTGCTTGAAGCTCCAACAAATGCCGTATATCATCAGAAGGTATCAAACGCTTGTAAATCAACTTATTCTTGCCTGCATAACAACAACTGCCATTCAATGTAATATATCCATCAAACTCCAGTCCATCTAAATTATTAATCACACGCCAATGCCTACCGGTAGCGATAAACACTTTTATACCCTTTGCCCTCAATTGGGAAATTGCCATTTTAGCAGACTTTGGAATACAATGAGTCTGAAAACTCACCAAAGTCCCATCTATATCAAAAAAAACTGCTTTAATCACCTCCCTTTTCTATTTAATATCGCTAATTTTACATACCTCCAAAAATGAAGCCCCTCTCACATGTCCAAAACTACCTCCAACTACCAAAATTTGATCATCCGGTTGATATCCCTTTTCAAGCAACATCTGCGGCACTCCTCTCATAAACTCATCCCTTGAGTTCGGACGCTCAGAAAAATAAGCCTCTACACCAAAAGAAAGAGCCAGCTCACGCATAACCCTCTTCTCGTAACAACGAACATAAACCGGCAAGCTACCACGGAAAGCAGACAAATAACGGGCAGTCCGCCCCGAAACCGTATCTATAACAATAGCCTTTATGGGCAACATCGTTGTCATACGCACCGCCACTCTAGCCAAGGCTGCCGTAGTCTCATTATTGATACGAATTAAATTACGGTTTGAATCCGGAGGTGTTGTCGGCTCATTAGCCTCAGCCACCCGCGCCATCACCTTTACAGCCTCCAGCGGATAAGCTCCATAAGCTGTTTCACCGCTTAACATGACGGCATCAGTACCGCTAAACACCGCATTGGCAATATCACTTACCTCAGCACGCGTTGGACGAGGATGTTCAATCATCGTATGTAACATCTGAGTAGCAACAATCACCGGCTTCTTGCTTTCAATACACTTATGAACAATCATCCTCTGTATCTTTGGTATCTTCTCCGCATCGATTTCTATAGCCAAATCTCCACGCGCTACCATCACTCCATACACATGATCCAGAATTTCATCAATATTATCCACCCCTTCCTGATTCTCAATCTTAGCAATGATTTTCACCGGACTATTATGCTCATCCAGTATTCTCTGTATCACTTCTACATCCTGTCTATTACGCACAAAAGAGTGGGCAATAAAATCCAACTTATTTTCAATTGCAAACTCAATAAAAGTGCGATCTTTTTCACTCAGTGAATCCAAATGAATATTTCCCCCCGGCACATTGATACTTTTACGATTCTTTATCACACCGGGATTGGAAGCTATCAATTCCAAACGATTATCATCCTTACCATACACAACAAACTCCACATCTCCGTCATCCACCAATACACGCGCCCCCACAACAACATCATTCACAAATCCAGGGTAAGAAACATGAATCATTCGCTCATCGTTTTGCTTTAAATCTCCACTCATGTAAACAACATCTCCCTTAGCAACATTGACCGGCTCATCAATATTTACGGTCCGGACCTCCGGTCCTTTCGTATCTATCAATAGAGCAATATCATCCGACACTTTTCTTACATTATTCACCACCTTCATGGCGTCTTCCAAAGTCTGATGAGCTGTATTCAAACGCACCACATTCACCCCTGCCTCATACAATTCTTTTAAAAACTCGACATCACACTTCCTATCGGAAATGGTTGCCACGATTTTAGTCCTTTTCATATCTATATTATTAGTGTGCTCATTTATCTTCCATTACAAACTCCAATAAAGCCAGTTCATAAGATTTTAATCCAAATCCCATAATCACACCTCGACAAACCGGAGTCAAATACGAATGATGCCTGAAAGATTCCCGACGTGCCGTATTAGAAATATGCACCTCAACCACCGGAACATTCACTGCCGCTATCGCATCTGCTATCGCAATAGATGTATGAGTATAGGCACCAGCATTTAAAATAATTCCATCATATAAAAATCTGGCTGCATGAATCTTATCTATCAGCTCTCCTTCTATATTTGACTGGTAATAATCAATCTTTACCTCCGAATACTTGTCTCGCAACCTTTCCAAATAATTCTCAAATGACTCATTACCGTACACATTGGGCTCACGCGTTCCCAAAAGATTCAAGTTCGGTCCGTTCAATATCAGTAACTGCATAATATTCTCATTTAATTAAACAATCCGATTGTACAAATTTAATGAAATTTCTTGCGATTCCATTTCAATTTTGCGTACCATTTTATCCATCTTTTTGTTAACATATAATACTCATATACAATTAAAAATTAGCGCATTAGATTTTTTTATACA
Source organism: uncultured Odoribacter sp. (assembly GCA_905193145.1). Next base: position 3,753 of record CAJJNP010000149.1, read on the forward strand.
ATATGGTTAACATTAAATTTAATAAAATAACAAGAAAAACACCTAACCTCTCAAAATACTTTATATCTTTATCCCAAAATATTGGTAAAGTGTATTCGTAGAAAAAATAGATAGTTGTAACTTTATATATAAAAATCATGACATGGGATAGCGCAATAGAAAGCTACAGAACTTACTTAATATTAGAAAAATCGCTTTCAACAAATTCAATAGAAGCATACATTGCAGATATCATAAAACTATCAAGATATTGCATTGATACATATGATATAACCTCTCCTGCTGGAGTTACATATGAAACATTGAAACAATACTTGATGTTCATAAATGAAACGGGCATTACCAAACGAACACAAGCACGTACAATCTCGAGTTTTCGTTCATTTTTCAAATTTCTTGTCTATGACGGACAACTTCAAAACAATCCAACCCGCATATTGGAATCCCCAAAAATCAGCAGGAAATTACCCAACATACTAACGACAGAAGAGGTTGAAAAATTATTAAATGCTGTTGATTTGGACAAACCGGAAGGACAACGGAATCGGGCAATCATTGAAGTATTATACTCCTGCGGATTACGCGTATCCGAACTTACCTCATTAAAAATATCCAACATCAACTTCAGAAAAAACTTCATCAAAATAGAAGGTAAAGGCAGCAAAGAACGCCTGATTCCTCTAAGCGATCGTGCCAAAGATGAAATCATCAGGTATACAACTCTGTACCGCAATTTATTAAACATTGCACCAGAAGCAGATGATATCCTTTTTTTAAATCGAAACGGGAAAGCCTTGTCAAGAGTAATGGTTTTCAATATCATCAAACAACTGGCCATACTAGCCGGTATTAACAAAAACATATCACCACATACCTTCCGTCACTCTTTTGCAACACAGCTAGTGACAGGAGGAGCAGATCTAAGAGCCGTACAAGATATTTTAGGCCATGAATCCATACTCACAACGGAAATATATACCCATTTGGACAACCTTTTTTTAAAAGAGACCATGGAAAAATATCATCCTAGAGCTAAAAAAAATAAGTCTTGATAATGAGTTACAGCTTGCCGCCGTTAAGAGTTGCATAGGTGTTTGTTATTCGCATATTATTAATAAAAAGAATCTCTGATGAAAGTAAAAAGAATCATTTCATTCACAAATTATTTTGTAGTAAAAATAATTTTATTTTACTTTTTATGACACACAACAAACGTTTGTTTTGTACTAAAATCAAGCATGGATATCGAAGTTTCTTGAAAAGCAGGCAATCTCAAACAAACAGAGCAACAATAAAAAAGCGAATCACAAATTATCAGCATCATCTTTACCAAAGAAATTGCAGCAGTTGACTCATTGACAATTGTTCAACCAACCATTGATGAAGAAAATACAACTACCTTCTTTATAGTTTTAGACACAATAAAAGATGATTATTTAAAGGCATCAGTTCCTACCATCCGACAAGCAATGTAGATGCAGATTTTTCTAACGGCAAAATTGTTACCTACACTGTAATAGCTAAAAACGAAACAAAACAGAATACAATTTCCAACACCTTACCAAAACAGTATTCGGAGTAGTCAAATACGAAAATCCTCTGCAAATTAATAAAACAAAACCTATACATATCGAATTCAAATGCTAGTACGCATAGGTTTTGCAATATTCAATTTCCCCGAAAAACATCTATAACAACCTCATTAATAAAGTGTACATAGATATTCACGAGAATTGGTGCTTCCGCTGTTTATTCCATAGGCACTTCTATAGTCAAAATAGTTGCATCAGAAACGGTTCTAATCACAATCTCCTCTACGTCCCACACCCCGATGCCATCACGGCGAGAGAGGGAAATATCCTGTACACAGATGTCACCTTCCAACACAAAAATATACACTCCGGTATTTTTTCTATTCAGCTGGTATGTTATCTCTTGCCTAACATCAAAAGAACCCATCGAGAACCAAGCATCTTGCAAAAGGTGAGCCGGAGTTTCCCCACCTTCTGGAGAAATAAACGTGCACAATTCATTATGTTGCAACAAAGGACGGATATCATAATTATGATATTCCGGTTTCGTGTTCTTCTGCTTGGGAACAACCCATATCTGTAAGAATTTCAATATTTCAGTCATACTGCCGTTATATTCGCTATGACTCATACCAGAACCTGTACTCATGACCTGAATTTCGCCAGGAGTTATGGTTCGTTCATTCTGCACGCTGTCCCCATGTCTCAAATACCCCTCCAAGGGAATAGATACAACCTCCATATTACTGTGCGGATGCATGCCAAAGCCTTTACCTGAAGCAACCGTGTCATCATTCAACACACGCAAAGAGCCAAACTGCATTCGCTTGGGATTATAATAATTGGCAAAACTAAATGTGTGATACGTTTTCAACCAGCCATGGTCAAAATATCCTCTAGTTTCTGCTTTATCAACAATATACTTCATATCCTCAATTTTTAAATTCCTAAATTAATAAATTCAATCTATTTTCCATCATGAATCAGTCTACTTGAAAACCTTCCTGCAATAGTCGCTTCCATTCCGGATGCTTTTGTATATAAATGGCAACAAACGGACATAAAGGCACCAATCGCAACTTCTGTCGTTCAACATCTGCCAACACCTTTTCAACAAGTAGGGAACCTATTCTATGTCCTTTCAAATCCGGAGGGACTTCAGTATGTGTCAAATACATAATTCCATTTAAAGACTTTATATATTCAACTTTTGCCACATGACCACCGATATGAAATTCATACTGACAAGCACGTCTGTCATCAATTAATTCATAATTGTCTTTCATACATCTTTTATCTCAGAGTATTACTATTTCACTCAAATACGCACAAGCGGTCATCAAGCGGAGAAAAATCTTTATCTCCAGGCTGCTGTAAGGGGGTACCGAAAGGCATCTGTGCTACCAACTCCCAATCCGGATTTATTTTCCATTCCTCACGTACCTCCATATCAATCAGCGGATTATAATGCTGTAAAGAGGCACCGAAACCGACATCCTCCAACATAGTCCAAATAGCCAACTGATGCATAGCCGATGTCTGTTGGGTCCAAACAGGAAAATTCTCCTTGTATGTCGGGAAAGATGCCTGCAACTTCCTTACGACGGCAGCATCTTCAAAGAAAAGAACAGTACCGTAACCGGAGGCAAAACTCGTATCAATTTTCGCTTCAGTCTTGGCAAAACTCTCTGCGGAGCGTGCCATTTTTCTCAAAATCTCTTTCGTGATCATCCACAATTTTGTATGATGTTCGCCCAATAACAACACGATTCTAGTAGATTGAGAATTGAAAGCAGACGGAACGTGAAGTAATCCGAACTCAAGAATCTCTCTTATTACCTCATTCGATACAGACGAAGAATTTGTCAGTTGATAATAACTCCTCCGATACTTCAATGCTTCTTTAAAATTCATTTGCATAATAATAATAATTAATTTAACCAAGTTCGCTACATTTTTTTCAAAGATATGCAATAACATTCGATTTTATTAAGTATATTACAAATCAAAATTTGTCAATAATAAAACTAAAAGCTATTTTTACAGAAAAAAAACACCAACATGTCTCATCAAACTATAAATCTCACCGAATATTTTGTCCAGTCAAAAGACTCTTGTCTTTTGACAGACTCTCTTTTTTACGATACAATCACATATTCCGAAGCCACAAACGAACTCACATGCACAGACGCATTCTTTTTTCTGATGGCCACAAGCGGCAAAGCAAAAGTTCACATCCAGTACATGCAGGATTATATCCATCATATCGGAAAAAATGACTTACTTGTCATTCCCGCATCCATGACGGTCACATTCCAACAATTGAGCAAAGATTACGCTATGCACTGCCTTATGCTTACCTCTCCGTTTTTTCATAGCCTACCTTCTAGTCTATTTCTCTATGGAAAACTATGTGAGTTCGTCACAAAGTATTCTTTCGCATCTGCACATTTGAAAAATGATGCTAGTAACTATTTAAAAAAAACTTTTTCACTATTTCAAGGATGTCATACAGGAAAACTCTTGCATAGGGAAGGAATCTATGGGCATTTGTGTAATTTTTTTATTTTAAATGTTGGAGATATTTTCTTCTCCTCCATAGAAAACGCCTTACCTGTCATATCCAACAAAAGCTGGATATATTACAAATTCAAGGAGCTGCTGTTTGAGAATTACCGCCACCAACACAAGATACGTTTTTATGCAGAACGCTTGTCTGTCTCTAATATTTACCTTTCGAAAATTGTCAAAGAAGAGACAGGGAAGACTATACATGAACATATCACAAGATTACTCTATACGGAAGCCAAAAAAATGCTCTCCTGTTCAAAGAATAACATCCAGGAAATAACCGATACGCTCGGTTTTACAGACCAAGCCTCTTTTAGCAAATTTTTCAAGCGATTCGCTGGAATTTCTCCTACAGAATACAGAAACAGCATGAAAGACACCACTTAATACATAGTTATTCATAGCCCTTAGCGCCTCAAGTCAGGGCTTTGTCATTATATGGATTCAAGATAAAAACCAGCCCTCATACTATAATTAGCGGACAAAATACGAGAAACACAG
>CAJJNP010000150.1 GCA_905193145.1 uncultured Odoribacter sp.
TGTTGTTTGTGGTAAATCCGGAGAAGCCGGCTACAAGGACCTGGCAGGAAGTAACGCACGTCTAAATTGTCCGGGACAGGGAACATTTGTATATAATAAAAAATACGAGGAAGACAATAAAAAAGACCATTATGACTTTTATTTTGCAGACCGTAAGAATCACTGCATCCGGAAATTAACTCCGGAAGGTATGGTAACAACCTTTGCCGGAAGAGGAAGTAAAAATCTGAATGCAGACGCTAATGGATATGTTGATGGAGAAGTGCTTCAGGACGCACGTTTCGACTATCCGTATGCCTTGGCCTATGACAAAGAGACAGATACTTTCTACGTGGGAGATGTCAATAATCACCGCATCCGAAAAATCGCTTGGGAACAAGCACCCGAAGAAACGGAAAAAGAAGAAATAACCGAATAATAGAAAAAACACATGAAGATAAAGTATATTATTTCCATTTATCTGTTACTCTTTTCTACGATAATTTTCGCACAAGAAAAGATTGAAGTGACAGGAGTGGTGACAGACACGAATAAGGAGCCGCTCGTAGGTGTCAACGTAACAATAAAAGACCAAGCGGGATTAGGAGCGATAACAGACATCAACGGTCGTTACAAGATCACCACTGAGGAATATTCGAGGCTGATATTTTCGTATATTGGATTCGATAAGCAAGAGATACTGGTTAAGAATCAACGGATTGTCAATGTGATCATGAAAGAGTCAGAAGCCAGTGAGCTTGATGAAGTTGTCATTACAGGTACAGGCGCGCAGAAGAAATTGACTGTAACCGGAGCCGTCACGACAGTGAATATAGACGATTTGAAGTCGAACCCTTCAGCCAACCTTTCGAATGCGTTGGCAGGTAACGTAGCCGGTGTTCTTGCTATGCAAACCTCCGGCCAACCGGGTGTGAACACTTCCGAATTCTGGATTCGCGGTATATCCACTTTCGGTGCAAACAATTCGGCATTAGTATTGGTCGATGGCTTTGAACGTGATTTGGATGAGATCAATATTGAAGATGTTGAATCATTCACCGTTTTAAAAGACGCTTCTACTACCGCAATCTATGGTCCGCGAGGTGCCAACGGGGTGGTTCTTATTACTACCAAACACGGTAAAGCGGGAAAAATCAATATTAACGCCAAAGTAGAAACGTCCTACAACACCCGCACCATTACACCGGAGTTCGCCGATGGCTACAATTATGCCAAACTTATGAATGAAGCACGTGTTACACGTAATCTGGAGCCTGTTTACCAGGAAGATGAGCTGGAAATCCTGCGTCTTGGACTTGATCCGGATCTCTATCCGAATGTGGACTGGAAAGATGTGCTTCTAAAAGATGGAGCCATGACTTATCGCGCCAACGTAAACATGAACGGTGGTGGTTCAACCGCCCGCTATTTCGTTTCTCTTAGTTACGTCAGCGAAGAGGGTATGTATAAAACCGACAAAGCCATACGTAAGGATTACAATACCAATCCTGGCAGTCAGCGCTGGAATTATCGTTTGAATACGGATATCGACGTGACGAAAACAACGCTTGTCAAAGTCGGAGTATCCGGTTCATTGAAAAAGCGAAACGCACCCGGACTGGGAGAAAACGTATGGAAATCATTGATGTATCAGAATCCAGTCAGTATCCCGGTGATGTATTCCAACGGTCTGACTCCATCATTCAATGGTTCGGACGGACAGTTAAATCCGTGGGTGATGGCTACGCAAACCGGATATAAAGAATATTGGACCAACAAAATACAAACAAACATCTCTTTAGAACAGAAGTTGGATTTTATCACCAAAGGATTGCGCTTTGAAGGACGGTTTGGTTTCGACACCAATAATAACAATCAAATTTCCCGCAGGACAAAACCGGAGCTATTCCGCGCTCTGCGTGTCCGCAATGCTGACGGAAGTGTAAAATACGATCGAGTATCCCCCAAACAAGAAATGACACAAACGAGTGAAGCAACCGGAAATCGCCGGGAATTTTTAGAAGCTATTCTCCACTACAGGCGTGCATTCAAGGCACATCATATAAACGGTACACTGAAGTATAGCCAAGACGCTTACAAAACCACCGTTGAAGTGAATGATATAAAAGACGGCATCGCCAAACGCCACATGGGTATAGCAGGACGTGCAAGTTACAACTGGAACTATCGTTACTTCGTGGATTTCAACTTTGGCTACAATGGTTCGGAAAACTTCGCCGACGGACACCGTTTCGGGTTCTTCCCCGCATTCTCTGTAGCATGGAACGTAGCGGAAGAGAAATTTATCAAAAAACACCTGAAATGGATGAATATGTTCAAGCTGCGCTACTCTTACGGAAAAGTGGGAAATGACCAATTAGGAGAGCGTTTTCCCTATCTATATACCTTGGCCAGCAAATACAAACAAGATGGCAAAACAGTAACTTTTCCCGGATGGAACTGGGGAGACTATGGCTATGACAGAACTTATTCGGGAATGACATATACCCAGTTGGCTTCACAGGATGTTACATGGGAAGTTGCAACCAAACACGACTTGGGAGTGGATCTATCGTTGTTTGATGACAAATTTACCGCTACTGTCGATTATTTCCACGAACAACGCGATGGTATCTATATGGAACGGAAGTTCCTTCCCGAAATGGTAGGTATCGTGAGAAGTAATCCGAAAGCGAATGTGGGAAGTGTCTTGTCACAAGGATTCGACGGAAACTTTGCTTATAAACAGAAAATAGGAAAGGTGCGAGTAACCGTCCGCGGTAATATGACATACAGTAAAAACGAGATTCTAGAAAAGGATGAAGAAAATTCCGTTTATCCTTATAAAAAAGAGGTAGGTTACCGGGTAAATCAGGCGAAAGGGCTGATAGCTTTAGGGTTGTTCAAGAACTATGATGACATACGCAACAGCCCGCAGCAGACCGAATGGGGAAAAATACAGCCCGGTGATATCAAATATAAGGACGTCAACGGTGACGGAATTATCAACGGTAATGACAAAGTGGCTATCGGTGCAACAACCAAACCTAACTTGATTTACGGTTTCGGTATCTCCGCACAATGGAACGGCTTTGATTTTAATGTCCATTTCCAGGGATCAGGCAAATCATCCTTCTTCATCGAAGGGCATACTGTGTTTGCTTTCAGTGACAACCAATGGGGAAATGTATTGGAGAATTTAGTGGAAGATCGTTGGGTAGATGCACAAACAGCCGAGAAATTGGGTATTCCCGCCAACGAAAATCCAAACGCCTCGTATCCAAGACTTAGCTTTGGAAAGAATGACAATAACCAACAAAAATCCACCTTCTGGCTAAGAAACGGTTCTTATCTGCGCTTGAAAACATTGGAGGTAGGCTATACACTGCCTAAATCCATCGTAAACAAAATCAAGTTTAATAGAGTACGTGTATTCTTTATTGGAACCAATCTGCTGACTTTCGCCAAATTCAAAGAATGGGATCCGGAATTAGGTAGTTCTACCGGAACTGAATACCCATTATCCAAGGTACTCACTTTGGGATTGACCGTTAACATTTAATCAATATGTATAAAATGAGAAAAATATATAAACTATATATCGGTATACTATTAAGCATAGTGGCCGTTTCTTGCGTCGACTCTCTGGATGCCGACAAATATTTTAGAGACCGCAAGACGATGGAAGATATTTTCGCAGATAAAGACAGCACAGAAGCGTGGCTAGCACATGCTTACTCCTATCTCGGCGGAGAAAACATGGAAGTATCGACCAAAGAGAATATTTTGTGGTGTTTTGCCGATGATATCTATTTTGGCTCCGGAGATGATTGTAGAAAATTCAAAACCGGCACGTATGATGAAAACTGGCGTCACTCCTGGGGAGCCAGTTATAAAGGAATCCGACAGGCATCTATTTTCATACAATATATCGATTTGAATACTAAATTCACGCAAGAAGAAAGAAGCGACATGAAAGCGCAGGCACGTTTTGTTCGGGCATATTATTATTGGCTATTGCTCCGCAGATACGGTCCCGTACCTATATTGCCTAATGAGGGTCTCGACTATATGGACAGCTATGACCAATTGGAGCGACCGCGTAATACGTACGATGAATGCGTAGAATACATCGAATCGGAAATGAGACTGGCAGCCAAGGATCTGCCTCTGATCAGAACGGTCGATCAGATTGCCCGCCCAACCAGAGGAGCTGCATTAGCTGCACGAGCAAGAGCCCTACTCTATGCCGCAAGCCCGATCAACAATCCACGGCCAAGCATAGACACGGACAAATTCTCTGATTTGACAGACCATAACGGAAAATGTCTGTTGGCTCAAGAGTACGACGACAGCAAATGGGCAAGAGCCGCGGCGGCCGCAAAAGATGTCATGGAATTACCAGGAAACTACCGCAACGGGCATCGTTATGATTTGTATCACAAAAAAGCCAATGACGACCCTGCCAAAGGACCGGTAACCGTAAAGCCTTACAAAGACGATGATTTCTCCCTGAAGACATGGGATGAAGGAGGATACAGCGATATCGACCCCATGCAGTCTTATCGTGAAGTTTTCGACGGTTCTATCGGCATGGAAAGGAATCCTGAACTGATTTTTAGTCGTGGAGCCAACCAAGGTCCCAACAGTCTCGTGCTGATGGTAGCAAATCAACTTCCGTATGCTGAAGGTGGCGGAAACAACAAATATGGTATGACGCAAAAAATGTGCGATACCTACTATATGAACGACGGCGAAGATTTCGACCGTAATGAATTCTTAGAAAAGTACTCCCAAGAACAACGCTTTGTCACAGAACAAGAAGCGAAAGACGGTACTTTTCCATATCTGAAGAAAGGCGTATACAAAGAATATGCCTATCGCGAACCGCGCTTTTACGCATCGGTTGCTTTCAACGGTTCTGTATGGGAACTATACAGGAACTCGGAAATTCAGGACCACGAAAAAGAGACAGACTTGCAGGCTTTTTATTATAGAGGTAGTAGCAATGGTTATTCCAGCTTACATAACTGGCTTCCGACTGGTATCGGAATCAAGAAATTCGTAAATGCGGATGATACCAAAATAGCCGATAACAAAATTGTTACAAAAGCCGAACCTGCCATCCGCTATGCAGAAATTCTACTCATTTATGCGGAAGCGCTGAATGAACTGGAAGACGGAAAGATGTATAACATTCTTTCATGGGACGGCTCTGCCACCTACTCTATCCATCGTGAGAAAAGCGAAATGCAAAAAGGTATCCGTCCTATCCGCAGCCGGGCGGGAGTTCCCGACTATGAAGACAGCGACTATCAAAGCAAAGACGTTTTCCGCAAAAAGCTGAAACAAGAGCGCATGATTGAATTGATGGGAGAAGGACAACGTTACTTTGATCTGCGTAGATGGAGAGATGCAGACGTGGAAGAATCTAAGGAAATAGAAGGCTGCAACTATTTGATGATGGAATCACAAAGAAATTATTTCCACACGCCGACAGTTATTAATGACTTGCCAACTGCTTTTTCACGCAAACTGTACTTCTGGCCCATCAGCCATGAAGAGCTCAAACGAAACAGCTTGCTGACGCAGAATCCGGGATGGACATATAATGATTAACCGAAAATAAAAATAAGATGAAACATATATATACTTTTTTAGCAATACTGACAGCTGCCATATTAACCACCGCTTGCAATGATGAGTGGAAAGATGAACAGTACCAGCAATATGTATCTTTCAAATCTCCCATTCCTTCCGGAGGAGAAGGTGTGACTAATATTTATGTCAGATATAAACCGGATGGGAAAGTAACCTACCAATTACCGGTTATTATTAGCGGCTCTACCCAGAACCAGCAAGAGGTAGATGTGCATATAGCATTGTCGGACACATTGGAAACTTTGAATTGGGAACGTTTCAGTACACGCACGGACCTCTATTATCAGGAGTTGGAAAGTGACAAATATGATTTTTCCAAAACTGTTCACATTCCCGCCGGTTCCGATGTAGGATTATTAGACATCAATTTTTCTTTGAACGGTCTGGATATGGCAAACAAATGGGTTTTACCTCTAACTGTCGCCGACGACGAGTCTTACAAAAGACATCCGCGCAAAAACTATGCGACGGCATTATTGAGAGTAATTCCATTTAACGATTATTCCGGTTCATACAGTACGGATGCAATGGAAGTGTACATTAAAGATGCCAATGGAAAAGTAGAAAAGAAACCTATGACCACACCGAAACGTACTGCCTATGTAGTGGATAACAATACTGTTTTCTTTTACGCTGGCCTGATTGGCGAAGAACTTAAAAAAGAGGTACGTGAGATTTACAAAATCAATGTAACTTTTAATAATGAAGACAACTCATTACATGTAGAGGCTGAAAATAAAGAACGAATTGGGTTTAATTTAATAAGCATATCCGCTTTTAGCGATACATCAACAATGGATGCTACACGACCTTATTTGAAAAGGAAGTTTATCTCATTTGATATCGAATACGAATTCAATGACGTAACAAGTACCAAAGATGTAAAAATCCCCTATTTAGTAAAAGGTACAATGACACTTCAACGGAATATCAATACACAGATTCCTGATGAGGACCAGCAAATTGAATGGTAATGCAAACGAACTGAAGTAAAATGACTTGATAAAATTAATCATTCCCCCTGTTACTATAGATTGTAGCTGGGGGAATTCTTTAAGAGCACTATCCACCATTTTATTTGCATAAAGTTACATGTCCTCTAATCCTAAGACTCGTGTTTCAATATCGTATTTTGCCATCTCTTTGTGCCTTAAATGTTCCACTTTTTCCATGAACGTTGAATGAACATAATTATTTTCTGGCATCCGTTTAACTTCTGCTATAAGGGCTTTTTTTCCACTTGATTTAAGAGCTACAATATCAATTTCATAAGAGTTTAATCGTTCTTTGTTTGTAGAACTTTTAGTTTCCCACCAGGAACCAATTTCTTTAAACCCACCTTCTTCTGCTAATTTCTGTTTAAAATAGTTTTCTAACACTTTGCCTGAATAAGTCTGATAATCAGCCTTTGCTAGTTGACGCAGGTCTTCAAAATTCTGTAGTTCAATATATGAACGATTCCGTTCGATGTATTTAAACCAGAAATTTAGAAAATTATCTCCAATAATATATCGTACATTTTTCTTAGTACCTGGTTTCGCAAAAATAGGCCGTTCGCGAGTTATCAAATTATACACATTTTCTAATTTACTTAAATGACCTCCGATAGATATCCCCCCTAGTGCTGACTCTATTTCCCCTTGTGTATAATGCCCATTTGCTATTTCTAATAAGATGGAAAAGTAAATGCCATAATTTTTTCCAAATTCAGTAATCAACAAATTACGTCCTTCATCTATAAACAAGGAATTTTCTGAAAAAACGAAGTCATATATCCGATCAACAGAAAGTGCTTGATTGTCACAGAATAACTCTACATATTTAGGGACTCCTCCAGTCAGTGTATACAAAGCTAACAGGTCATCATTACTATATCCGGGCGCAAAATCCTCCATAATTTGTTTTAGCACTTTTGTATTGAAGGACCGAAGACATAAAATATTGTCAGCACGTCCGAATAATGGTTCTCCATGATCCGTGAATATCTTTTGCATCAATGAATATACAGAGCCGCTAATTACAAGATTTATTTTAGTTTCTTGCCGATATTCATCCCAAAGATTTTGCATATCACTAAAAACATCGGGTCTGATATTATAAAACTCCTGAAATTCATCAATAACAATATTAAAAGAACGTGTTTTTCCTATTTCGAAAAGATATTGTATCAAAGTAGTAAAGTTGGATATGCCATCCGGAATAAAAATAGATAATGTCTCGCGTACTATTTTTATAAAATCTGCGACTAATATACTCTCTGCTTTTCTTCCAATGAAAAAATATACAGTAGGTGTTCCCTTCAGAGCTTGTTTTATAAGACTGGTTTTTCCAATACGCCTACGGCCTGTTACCACAATCATTCTGGAATTTTGACCAAATGCAAGCTCTTGTACACGCTTCAATTCTGCAATTTCTTTCTCTCTATTATAAAACTTCATAATCAATAAGTTTTTCTCAACGGCTGTTGAGTCAACCGTCGTTGCAAAAATATGAAATAAATTAAGAACAACCAATTTTGCAATACTTATTATTGATGTTTTCGCCATTTTTAGAGTTCATCCGAAAGAAAATAGAATAATAAAATAATGAAAATAAGTGACTTTATTGAGAGAAAAATCACTTTAATTTTACTTGAAAAAGATGTAAAGCACAACACAGTAACAATACGCTAATTTATAATAT
>CAJJNP010000151.1 GCA_905193145.1 uncultured Odoribacter sp.
TACCGCTTGATCCTACAAAAAATAGAAAAATATTATTAACCGGTAAATTTGTATATGAAATACCTCGTGGCTATGGTGCGGCAGAAGTGATAGGGTATAATAATGTAAGTCTGATTGATGCTTTGCAGAAAGTCTTTGGGCGAACTGTATATTATATTGAAAAGCCTACTGTGGCAGAGATAAAAGAGGCTGATGTTGTTTTATTGAGTATGGGTACACGGGATAAAGAAGCCGTAGAACGTCCGTTTGCTTTACCTAGGGAAGACGAATCATTTATGCGCTATATCACTAAAAATAATCCTAACACTATTGCTATTATCAATACTGGGTCTGCGATTGATATGTCAGCATGGAACGAACAATTAGCAGCTTTGATTTATGGTTGGTATGGAGGACAATCTGGATTTGAAGCACTTACTGATATTATTATCGGAAAAGTAAATCCATCAGGAAAATTACCGATGACTATAGAAAGGTCATTTAAAGATTCACCGGCATGGGGATATTTGCCACAAGGGGCATCACTCTATAATGAGCTTAAAAATGAGCATCTTATTAATGTGTATGATGTTAATTATAAGGAAGATGTATTAGTTGGATATAGGTGGTATGATACAAAGAAGATAGAACCGCTTTATCCTTTTGGATATGGACTATCCTATACAACATTTGCTTTGACAAAACCACGATTATCATCTAACAAGATGAATGATAAACAGACTATAAAATGTTCTGTTACTCTTACGAATACAGGTAAGTGTGAAGGAGCTGAGGTGGTACAATTATATATCAAAGAGAACCAGCCAAGTGTATTACGTCCCGAAAAAGAACTAAAAAGATTTGAGAAAGTATCCTTGAAACCTGGGGAAAATCGAATCCTTGAATTTATAATAACTTCCAAGGATTTAGCTTTTTGGGATGATCAGACACATAGTTGGAAAACAAATACTGGACAATATACAATTTTTCTAGGAACATCCTCCAGGCATATAAATCAAACTCTTTCTTTTATAAAAGAATAGGAATACTTTTAGGGCTACTTTGTGGATGCCGATGATAGAATTTGCCTTTAAGCATAAGTTAATAAAACTACAGTCTGATAATTATTTAGATTGTAGTTTTTTTGATAATATCTCATTCATTTATTATTTAATGGTGGAGTTGTCTTATTTATTTGGCCAATTCTGTATATTTGCAGACATATATTACAATATCATGAAAATTATATTTATTAATACACTTCGTATCCTGATGATTCTCGTGATTATTATTTCATGTGGAGTTGCCTGTGTAGTATACGAAGATACATTGGCTGCCTGGTGGATACCTGTTGGAGTGGCACTTATAATAGTGATAGCAACAATTCCTTTCTATAAAGGATGGATTTGGCTGACAACAATGGATAATAAAGTAATTAATTGTTGTTGCCATTTGGTTTGTGTCGGTGCTATCAGTTGTGTTTTGTTTCTTGGGGGGAATTACTGGTTCGCCGATTCTGCTTCCACGCATGAAGAGAAAGTCATGGTACAGAAAAAATATATAGAAACACATAAGAAAACTCGTAGGGTCGGCAGACATCGTTATGTGTCAGATGGCGTTCGTAAAGAATATTATTTGCAGGTAGCTTTTGAAAATGGGAATGTAGAAACATTGCATGTATCTCCTTCTACTTATAATAAAACAAAGACAGGTCGGCCGAAGATTCTGACTTTGCAAAAGGGCTTATTTGGGTTGCCTGTAATTACCAAAGGACTTTAATGAAAGTCACACCACCTTTAGAATGGGTTATATATCCTTTAAAAGCGATATTCTTCTTTTCTTTTATTTTTCATCTTGCTAATTTTGCATTTAGTCTACAAATGGGACACGTTCGTCTCATTTGAAAAATTAGTGCTGATCTCTGCCTTATCTTCGTGACGAAATAAAAATGGAATAAAATCATGAAGATGAATAAAACTAGATTATTAGAGAAAATATCTATTCAGTCCGGCGTCTCTTTAGATGAGTGTGGGACAGTACTCAAAACCTTTGAAAAAGTTCTAAGTGAAGAATTTTCCCGTAAAATGTATCGTTATGGCGGATGGATTCTATTATTGATCGCTTTATTTGTGTCTGTAACAGTATTCAGCCAGACAACAGGGCGGAAAGGACGTCCGATGCAGACCATCCGTGGAATTGTTATAGATGGAGACTCGAAGTTTCCGATACCGTATGCAACAGTAAAGCTATCTGAAAAAGAGGGGGCGGGTACGATAACAGACAGTCTTGGTCGTTTCAGTATACCGCAGGTTCCTGTCGGTCGACATACCGTAGAAGCTGCGTTTATGGGATATGAACCCGGCATTTTCAGAGAAATACTGGTGACCTCCGCCAAGGAAATATATTTGGAAATACCTTTGAAAGAAAGCGTGAACGAATTAAACGAAGTGGTAATTCGTGCGCGGACGAACAAGGAAGAAGCAATGAACAAGATGGCTACCACTGGAGCACGCATGTTGAGTGTAGAAGAAGCGAGCCGTTATGCAGGTGGATTTGATGATCCCGCACGTTTGGTTTCTGCTTTTGCCGGAGTGGCTCCCAGTGTTTCTTCCAATGGAATTTCTATTCATGGCAATGCCCCACATCTGTTGCAATGGAGACTGGAGGATGTCGAAATTCCTAATCCGAATCACTTTGCGGACATCGCTACATTGGGTGGAGGAATCCTTTCCTCTCTAAGTTCACAAGTGCTTGGAAACTCTGATTTTTTCACCGGAGCATTTCCTGCCGAATATGGAAATGCCGTATCCGGAGTCTTTGACATGAAATTGCGTAACGGCAACAACCAAAAGAACGAAAATACCATTCAGGTGGGAATTATGGGAATCGACGTCGCTTCCGAAGGCCCTTTGAGCAAGAAACATAAAGCATCGTATATTTTCAATTACCGTTATTCTACAACCGGACTTCTGAATCTTGAAGGAGGAACGATGGATTATCAGGACCTGAACCTCAAACTTAACTTTCCAACACGGAAAGCCGGAACATTCTCTGTCTGGGGAACGAGCCTGATTGATAAGTTCACCAGTGATTTTGAGAAGAACACAGAGAAATGGGATTATTGGGGCGACCGCAGTGAATCAAGAGACAAGCAATATATGGCAGCCGGAGGTGTCAGCCATCGTTATTTCTTTAATAATGACGCATCATTGAAGACCACGATAGCCGCTACCTATTCACAACTCGACGGAGGAGCGACCTTGTTCAATCATTCGATGGAGTCTACTCCTTATATGGATCTTGATTCAAAATATACCAACCTGATATTTACCACTACCTTTAATCGTAAATTCAGTAACCGTTTTACGAACAAGACAGGATTCACTTATACCAATATGTTCTACAAAATGGATCTTTCCATTGCTCCTTATGAAGCCGAACCACTGGAAATTGTATCTCAAGGAAAAGGTAATACAAGTCTGATTTCAGCCTACAATAGTTCATCGGTGGGATTAACAGAGCGTTGGACTCTTAATGCCGGAATCTATGGACAGCTTCTGACTCTGAACAATAAATGGTCTGTAGAACCACGGGTTGGCCTGAAGTGGCAAGCTACTCCAAAAGCAACTTTTGCGTTGGCTTATGGAATGTACAGTCGTATGGAAAAGATGGATGTATATTTTGTTAAAACGAAAAGTACAGGCAATCAATCCGTCAATAAAGACCTTGATTTTACAAAAGCACAGCACATTATGTTATCATTCGGTTACAAGATTTCTGATCGCATGAATCTGAAGATAGAACCATATATCCAGTTTTTGCATGATGTCCCAGTAATGGCGGATAGTTCTTATTCCGTACTTAACCGTTCTGATTTTTATGTGGAAGATGCGTTGGTCAATAAAGGAAGAGGACGCAATGTGGGAATAGACATTACCTTCGAACGTTTTTTGGAGAAAGGACTTTATTATATGATTTCGGGTTCTTGGTTTGATTCCCGTTACCGGGGTGGGGACGGTGTGTGGTATAACACGAAGTTTAACCGTAATTATGTGATAAACGGACTCATCGGTAAAGAATGGATGCTGGGAAGAAATAAACAGAATATACTTAGTGTCAACCTGAAACTAACCTTGCAAGGTGGTGATCGATATTCTCCGATTGACTTGGAGGCAACGATGAATCATCCGGATAAAGAAGTGCAATATGACGAAACGAAAGCTTTCTCAAAACAATATTCTCCTATGTTGATTGGTAATTATACTGTCAGTTATCGTATCAACAAGAGAAAAGTATCACATGAATTTGCAGTGAAAGGACTTAACTTTACGGGTGCTAAAGAACATTACGGTCATGAATATAATGTGAAAACTGGAAGAATAGATGTCAGCGACAATTCTACGATATTGACGAATGTGAGTTATAAGCTTGAATTTTAGAGATACGGTATAGAGTCTAACCGGAAAAATGTTTTATCTTCGTCCCCAATAAAGCGTATGACAACTGAAACACTTGCAACAGGTAGTGAATCTACCTTTTTATATCGATTTCTCGTTAGTCCGGACTTACGATGGATGCGGTATTTGGTACTTATCCTGGTGCTGGGGACGATCTCTTTCAATCAGGTCTTTATTATCTTTTTGGATTATAAGGATATATTGGGCGGATGGATTTACACATTTACCTTTCTTTACCTGCTCACTTATGTAGCGGTTATCTACTTGAATCTTTTCCAACTCTTTCCGAAATATTTGTTGAAGAGACATTATCTGACCTATTTGTCATTGCTTTCTACTGCGATGATCGTAGCTCTGTTGATACAGATGTCAATAGAATACATGGCATATTCCTATTGGCCGGAACTCCATGCGCGAGGTTCTTATTTTTCGATGCACATGGTAGTGGACTATATTTCTTCTTTTATGTTATCTACGCTGTGTATGATAGGAGGTACGATGACAGTTCTTCTGAAAGAGTGGATGATTAACAACCGGCGTGTTTCACAAATGGAGAAAGCCCATGTCGTTTCTGAAGTGGAACGGTTAAAAGAACAGATCAGCCCTGAACTTCTTTTTAAAACATTGCATCAATCGGGAGAATTAACGTTGAGTGAGCCGGAAACAGCCTCAAAGATGTTGATGAAGTTAAGCCAACTTCTCCGCTATCAGTTGTATGACTGCAATAGGGCCAAAGTCTTGCTTAGTAGCGAAATTACATTTCTTACTAATTACCTGACATTGGAACAGACCTCCCGACCACAGTTTTACTATGAATTTACTTCCGAAGGCGAAGTGAACAGAATGTTGGTACCACCTTTGCTTTTCATCCCTTTTGTACAATATATAGTCAAAGCAATAGACGAGCAACAGATGCAGCCTCCTGTTTCATTGAAAACTCATTTGAAAGCGGAAAAGGGTACGATTATTTTCGCTTGCGCTTGTCCTGAAGTAAATCTCTTGTCGTCCGATAAAGGTCTGGAAAGAATCAGACAAAGATTGGATATTTTGTATGGAAGCCGTTACAGATTATCATTGGCTGTCGGCAGTATATGGCTGGAACTGAAAGGAGGTGAGTCATGAGTATGAATACCAATCATGGTAATGACTTCAATAAAAATACCACTGACAGAAACATGAATGATAAAAGTGTCACTGCATTTCTATTGAGTCCCCGTTATCGGATATACAGGCATTTGCTGCTGCAATTGGTTGTTGTTTTGATAACAATCAATGTCCTTTGGTATGAGCCTTTACAAACAGTCTCTTTTGGGAGGCGACTGGGCGGATGTCTGGCATATTTTGCTTCTATGAATATGGTGATATATATAAACCTGTATGTATTGGTTCCTTATTTCCTGTTGAAGAATCGTTGGGGTAGTTATGTGTTGATGGCAGTCATTACAAATATAGCAGTCATTACTTTTCTTTCAGTTACCCAAGGTTTGCTTTTTGAAGTGATTCTGCCCGGAAAAGATCCCAATGGCTTTGCCACTTTTATCAATGCTTTTTCGGGCATACTGACCATTGGCTTTGTCATGGCAGGCTCTGCAGCTATCTCATTGTTCATGCATTGGCTACGCTACAACCTGCGTATTGATGAACTGGAATCCACGACTTTACAGTCGGAACTGAAGTTTCTTAAAAATCAGATTAATCCGCATTTTCTTTTTAATATGCTGAATAATGCCAATGTCCTGATAAAGAGAAATCCGGAAGAAGCATCCAAAGTACTTTTCAAATTAGAGGATTTATTGCGCTATCAGATAAATGACAGCTCGCGAGAAAGAGTCTCGTTAGCATCGGATATTCATTTCTTAAATGATTATCTGAATCCGGAAAAGATCCGTCGTGATAATTTTCAGTTTACGATGGAGGAACATGGAGAGACAGATTCCATTTGGGTTCAGCCGTTATTGTTTATTCCTTTTGTGGAGAATGCGGTAAAGCATAGTTTTGACAGCGAGCATCCTTCGTATGTGCACGTTTCGTTTAAAGTTGATAATGATAGATTAGAGTTTCGATGCGAGAATTCCACACCGGAAGTTGCCGTTAGTAAAGGTAAAGTCGGAGGGATAGGACTTGTGAATATTCAACGCAGATTGGGGCTGTTGTATCCCGGTCGGTATGAGCTGAAGCAGATAGAGAATGAAAATAAGTATACTGTAATTTTAAGTATAACATTATGAATTGTATTATTGTAGACGATGAACCATTGGCACGTGAAGCCATGAAGCTATTGATAGAAGAATCGAATAACCTTCAATTAATCGGGAGTTTTAATAGTGCGTCCACTGCTTCCGATTTCATGGAGCAACATGTGACTGATTTGGTTTTTCTTGACATTCAGATGCCAGGGATTACAGGAATTGAGTTTGCACGTACGATTTCAAAGAAAACACTGGTCATTTTCACTACAGCCTATACAGAGTATGCACTGGACAGTTACGAAGTGGATGCGATAGATTATTTGATTAAGCCTGTTGAAGCGGAGCGTTTTCAAAAAGCTGTGGATAAGGCTTTGTCTTACCATTCTTTGTTACTGAAAGAAGAGAAAGAAGCCATCGAAACAGTGGTTACCGCCGACTATTTTTTTGTGAAAGCAGAACGCCGGTATTTCAAAGTCAACTTCTCTGATATTCTCTTCATTGAAGGATTGAAAGATTACGTTATAATCCAACTTAGCGATCAACGTATTATCACCCGTATGAGTTTGAAAGCCATATTCGATTTGTTACCCAAATCAACTTTTCTGCGGGTGAATAAGTCATATATTGTCAATACCGGTCACATCGAATCATTTGACAATAATGATATATTCATAAAATCGTATGAAATAGCTATCGGTAATAGTTACCGCGACGATTTCTTTGAGGGGTTTGTGATGAAACAAAGAGTGTGAGATCGTGATGTAGTATTATTCAATGTTTCTGCATTTTTTCAATTTGAAATATAAATAAGAAGATAAAGTGAAGTGCGAATATATGCAAATATGTTTGTTCTTATCATTTGGCATATATAAACAGCCCTCTATCCATCTTCTAAAGACGAATAGAGGGCAGTTGTCATGACGAGAAAAAAGTCGAAGTCTATTGCTTTGCTTCGTTATTTTGTTTCAGAAGAAATTCATCAATTGCTTTTTTAAGCTGGTCTTTAGGCATAGCTCCCTGCATGATTCTCGGTTCCTCTTTCATCGGAATCATCAATAGGGTAGGGATGCTGCGGATACCGAATGCTGCTGCCAGCTCTTGTTCTTTGTCCACATCAATCTGATAGATATCTACTTTGCCGCTATATTCTTTGCTAAGTTCTTCCAGAATCGGGTGCATCACTTTGCAGGGACCGCACCAGGTAGCATAGAAATCTACGATGGCAGGACGGCTGCCTTCAAATTTCCAATCGTTCGGATTGGCTTCATAGTTATATACCTTCTTTAAAAAATCTGCTTTATTTAATGCTACTACTTCCATTTTATTGTCCTCCTTTGTTGGTTCATTACTCTTTTTATTTTCTCCGCTGTTTCCCGCGCAAGCCGTGGCTGCCAGTGTCAAGACGAAGACACTTAATAAGCTTTTTATCTGTTTCATATATTATCTTTCTTTTTGTTTTTATCTGATGCAAAGATAGACGATATAAAGGGACCATAAAATAGCAATTTGACAGAAACTCTTGGCAAAACTTCCCTCGGATAGTTATTGAACACTAAAATTTGTCTATTAATCTTTGGAAGATATAAAAATAA
>CAJJNP010000152.1 GCA_905193145.1 uncultured Odoribacter sp.
ACCGATACCAAAGCACCCACCCTCCAATGGCTCATTCAACTCATCCACTTCTTCTTTCGAAATATAAACAGAATGCGGATCCAAATCTGCTAATACTTTCACAATAGCATCTTCCGTCAGCTTATGCAAATCCACTGTATCTACATAAAAAGCATCAATCAGAGCCATCAAACGCTGATATTTGATACTTTGATCACGAACCTGATTCTCTCGCTGTTGCGCAGAGACCGTATTTATTTGCCAAGCGGCAACCAATAGGACAACGCCTAATGCCAATAAAAATTTTCTCATCATATCGTCTATTTACTATATTTATCAAATTCCAATATTTCCAAGTCCTTTATCTCTCCCGCTTCAATCACAAAACGCACAGCCGTACACACTTTATGAAATCCGAACTTACCTGCTGCACCCGGATTGATGTGAAGACAATCCAAAGACTTGTCATACATCACCTTCAAAATATGTGAATGCCCACACACAAAAAGCTTCGGGTGCTCTTGTTGTAAAGTCTTCCGAATGCCGGATTCATAATGTCCCGGATATCCCCCGATATGCGTCATCACCACTTTCACGCCCTCACATTCAAAACACTCAATCCCTTTCAACATCAAGCGAACCTCTCCTCCATCAATATTGCCATACACAGCCCTCACACGAAAACACTTTTGCAACTCCTCTATGACAGACACAGTCCCGACATCCCCACAATGCCACACCTCTTCGCATTCTCTAAAAAACTTTACTACCCTTTTATCCAGCCATCCGTGCGTATCCGACAATAATCCTACCTTCATTGCATTGCATATAACATCTCTATCTCATCTTTCCATGCCTCTTCATCCGGAGTTTCCAATATCAAAGGGATATTGTCAAAACGACTATCCTTCATCAACATCCGGAATGTATCCAAGCCAAGCTCTCCTTTACCCAACAATTCATGACGATCTACCCGTGAATTCAATCCTTTCTTAGAATCATTCAAGTGCATACCCCGCAAATACTGAAAACCGACAACATTTTCAAAATGTTCAAAAGTTTCAGTAAAACCACTTTCACTTTTCAAATCATAGCCGGCAGCAAAAGCATGGCAAGTATCCAGGCAAACACCGACCCGTGATTTATCCTCTACACGCTCAATGATATAGGCCAACTGCTCGAAAGAATATCCCAGATTAGAACCCTGACCGGCAGTGTTTTCAATCACAGCACATACTCCCTGTGTTTTATCCAGCGTCATATTGATCGATTCAGCGATTGTCCGCAGACACTCCTCTTCCGACACTTTCTTCAGAGAACTTCCCGGATGGAAATTCAACAACTTCAATCCCAACTGCTCACAACGCTGCATTTCATCCAAAAAAGCAGCTCTCGATTTTTCCAAGGCTTCGCTGTCCGGATTTCCTAAATTAATCAAATAACTGTCATGCGGCAAGATATGCTCTGCAGCAAAACCATAATCCTCACAACGTTGCCTAAACAACCGAATACTATTCTCCGACAAAGGTGCAGAAACCCATTGACGTTGATTCTTCGTAAACAATGCAAAAGCCTTTGCTCCTATCCTTTTTGCATTCTCAGGAGCATTTTCCACTCCTCCCGAAGCACTCACATGCGCCCCTATATATTTTCCCATCACAATAATAATTTAATAGTCTAACATCTGCAAAGTTATACATTTCCCACACAAAGACACTTAAAGGAATATTAAAAAACAATGGCAACCTGCTTAAACAGATTGCCATTACTATCCTAACAGATATCACCTGCCGATTATTTAATCAAATCTACACTTCTCTTGACAAAACGGTTCAAAGCCTCTCCTTTCAACAGCCCATTAGCCAACAGCGCCAAGTCGATCAACTGACCCACAATCTTGTTACCCTTGCTATACTCCTGCAACAAAGATTGCTTCTGTTTACGGAGATTCTCCAATTTATCAGAATATTCTTGTTTACGGTCTTTGTCCACCTGCGGAATCTCTTCTTCTTTCTTATCTTTATTCAAAGCGTCAATTTCAGCTTTTTTGCTTTCAATATCTTTCATTTCAGAATCTATCGGCTGCAATTTATCTGCCATTGACTTACGCTCATCTTCCAAGACACCTTTCACCAACTTATGGTCTGTATTCACAACCAACGTAAACTGATCGTTCATCGCTCCATAGAAACCCATACCCGGATTCATGGCAGCCATCTCTTTCATACGGCGCATAAACTCAGAACGGGTAATGACAACCGGGTCGGCATTCTCGCCCAACGACTCGAAATTCACAATATACATACCGCCTTCTGTCGGCAACTGAGCATTAAATACATCACGCATCTCATCCTGTTCCGCCTCGCTCCAGGATGTTCCCTTCACATCTTCCTTGGCAATCAATTTATCAATCACATCCGAGTCAACCCGCAAGAAACGATGGTTAGCCTGCTTCTGTTCCAAATGGTTGATAAAATGAGTATCCAACTGACCGTCCATCACCAATACATCATATCCGCGCTCCTTAGCTGCCTGAATATATGTATATTGCTCCTGAACATCTGTAGCATACAGATACACTACATTCTTATCCTTATCTGTCTGATTGGCTGAAATCAGATTTTCATATTCCTCCAATGTGAAATATTTGCCTTCCGTATTCTTCAACAATACGATATTGCTAGCTCTTTCTGCAAACTTCTCATCGGTCAGCATACCGTATTGGATAAACACCTTCAAATCATCCCATTTCTTTTCATAATCCTCACGGCTGTTTTTGAAAATATCAGTCAGACTATCTGCCACTTTCTTGGTAATGTGGCTGGAAATCTTCTTCACATTGCGGTCGCTCTGCAAATACGAACGGGAAACATTCAACGGAATATCCGGAGAATCAATCACACCATGCAACAATGTCAAATATTCCGGAACAATACCCTCGACAGAATCGGAAACATATACCTGATTACAATAGAGTTGAATCTTATTCTTCTGAATTTCAAATTTATTGTCAATTTTCGGGAAATATAGGATACCGGTCAAATTAAACGGGTAATCCACATTTAAATGAATATGGAACAAAGGATCCTGACTCATCGGATACAATTCACGATAGAACTTCTGATAATCCTCTTCCTTCAAGTCGGCAGGCTTGCGGGTCCACAACGGATTTGTATCATTGATAACATTATCCTCACCTGTTTCCTCATACTTACCATCCTTCCACTCCTTCTTCTTGCCAAAAACAATTTCCACCGGCAAGAACTTGCAATACTTTGTCAACAACTCCTGCACCTTATTGTCTTCCAGAAAATCCTTTTCCTCATCGGCAATGTGCATGATAATATCCGTACCGCGTTCAGCCTTTTCTGCATTTTCCAATGTATATTCGGTATCTCCTTCACCAATCCATCTCACAGCCTGTGCACCCTCTTTATAAGATTTAGTGACAATCTCCACTTTATCGCTCACCATAAAAGCCGAGTAGAACCCCAGACCAAAGTGACCGATAATCGTAGCAGCATCATCCTTGTGTTTTTCCAAAAACTCCTCAGCTCCTGAAAAAGCAATCTGGTTGATATACTTCTCCACCTCTTCCTGAGTCATACCGATACCATTATCCGATACCGTCAGAGTACCTGCCGCTTTGTCAGCCTTCACCACCACTTTCAAACCGGCAGTTTCTCCCTTAAACTCACCGGCAGAAGCCAATACTTTCAATTTTTGGGTAGCATCCACCGCATTAGAAACAATTTCACGGAGGAATATGTCATGGTCTGAATACAAAAACTTCTTGATAATCGGAAATAAATTCTGTGTCGATACTCCTATCTTTCCACTAGCCATAATATTATATTTTTAGTTATTAATTACAAATTCAACAACAACACTAACACAATAGCCATGCCACAAGCGAAAACGTGACAAAAAGACAGACAAAAGGCAAAGTCCATCCATAAATACGCATTTACACGTAACAGATTTTGCATAAAAATAAGTTACTTTGCCACCCGAAATTCATTAGCAATAAAAATAATACACGACAATGAAAAAATGGTTAGCACAATTCAAGACGGAAGACTGGGTAGTAGTTGCCGTCAGCGCAGTTTTATTGGCTCTTGCAGCCCTTATTCCCAACTACTTGCCACGCATTCCCAAAGACCTGCTCAGTTTTGAAAACTGGCAAAACACACTTTATCTCTTTATTATCGTACTGGGAGCCCTCTATATCGGCTGGCTCATGCTCGGCAAACCGCTCAAAGGTCTGTTTATATCGTTGATGGCAGTATTCTCTGTTTCGCTTGTCGCACAAATCGTAGCAGCCATCCCACAAGTGTCTTATTACGGATTTGAATCCGTATTTTTCTCCGTCATATTCGGTCTCCTCATCCGCAACCTGTTTCATGTACCGGCTTGGATGAAACCGGCCATTCAAAGCGAATACTTCATCAAAATCGGAGTGGTATGCCTCGGAGCCACCATTCTCTTCAGTGATGTCATGAAATCCGGCACCATCGGTCTGCTCCAGGCCTTCCTTGTAGTCAGCATCGTATGGTTTTTCGCCTACAACGTTTCGCGCCGTTTGGGTGTTGACCAACGTTCAGCCATGATACTTTCCAGCGGAGTATCCATCTGTGGAGTATCTGCCTGCATAACAGCAGCCCGCGTAGCCGGAGGCGACGACCGCAAACTCTCGTACATCGTATCACTTGTCCTGATTATCGTAGTTCCGATGATATATCTGATGCCGTGGCTTGCCGGTCTGATACTCCCGCATCTTTTTGACGATCCGAAAATCGTACAGGAAGTCACCGGAGCCTGGATAGGCGGCACCATCGACACCACCAGCGGAGTTGCCGCTTCAAGTGCCATAGCCAGCGAACTTTCCAACCAACATGCCATGATTATCAAAGGAGCACAGAACGTACTCATCGGTCTGGTAGCCTTTTTCATCGCCCTGTATCTTTCAACCCGCGGAGAAAAAAGCAACAATGCCCCCTCATTACATATCGTATGGGAAAAATTCCCTAAATTCATCATCGGATTTGTTGTCGCCTCATTGGTATTCAGCATTTGTCAGGTAAACGAAGTATTCCACCTCAATGCCAAAGGCAAGCTCGTTGAGCCGGGAGTTGCCAAAATGTTCAGCTCACTCTTTTTCAGCCTCGCCTTTGTATGTGTAGGACTTGAAACCCGACTAAAAGACATCATCTCACGCGAGAACCGCAACCTGATGTGGTCGTTTCTTACCGCACAGACATTCAATATCATTGTCACATTCATTATTGCCTGCGTACTCTTCGGCATCGTAAAACCGATGTGGGGATAATTCAAAATAAAAAACGAGGGAATGTCAAACATTCCCTCATTTTTTACTTATTTTTCAAGCGTACAGCAAGCGTATCCTGCCCGACCCACTCAACCGTGCCGCCCTTTCTAAACTTATTAAAAAACTCCACATAATCATCCACCGACACAATACTGTCGTTCACATAAAACAGTGTTGTATAGTCTGTCTTGACAAAACCTTCTCGCTCCCAACAAACATTCCCAAGGCTCTGTATCATTTTCATATTGCCCAGCGAATCCCAATATACCAATGTGTTCACCTTTTTTGCCTCATCATCCAAAAGGGTCATCATAACACTGTCAGGATTGCAGATATTCTCCAAATTATTAAATCCTACTTTCACTATTCCCTTGCGGCTGTTCACCACCAGTCTTTCCTGTCCCATCCTATTCTTTTTCAGGCTATATTCCAGACTATCTGTCTCATCAAGCGAAGAAAGGAAAAACATATCCGTACTAAAATTACAATCCTTTCTCTCAATCGTACCATCCGTCATCATCGACAA
This sequence comes from uncultured Odoribacter sp., assembly GCA_905193145.1. Next base: position 5,835 of record CAJJNP010000152.1, read on the forward strand.
AGTTGAAACGATAAACTGTCCGTTCTTGCCCTGCTTCGTTGTGTAATCGAAGACTACAACATATCCCTCCTTATCCTGCAAAATATCCGCCACCTCCAGTTGCAACTCCTCGGCTTTCACTCCCCCATGAAACAAAGCAAAGTCCCTTTTGACCGATTCAAACCCATCCAGCATCCAAGGTTGAGTCATCACCTGATTAAAAACCACTTCACTCATACCTTCCGGCAACGACTCTTTCTGATTCACTGCATGCTTAGAGTCACTGCATGCCAATAAAGACAATATACCCAATACAACAAACAAATGTTTCATAGCACTAATTTAATTAAACAACATCATAACAAATCTCTATAACTACGACAAATGTAAAGAATTCTCCTCCGCTCAACAATAGTGAATGTTAGCAAAATTTATATTAGCACAACATCTTCACTCTCTATATTTAGGTAAATCATTCAAAGCTGTGAAATCCTTTTTCAAATCATCGTATTGAGGACAAACACGTTCATTTAAGAAACGGTATTCCTCCACCATCCCTAATTTATCGGCTTCCTGCATTGAAATCCCTAATTCCAGTTTCTGCCCATTAATTCGGACAAGAAACCGCAAAACTTGTTTTTCTATTGAATTTGCTTGCATAAAACCTAACATCATTAACCTCATTCTAGAATCCATATCTTTCAAATGCCTATTCATTATTCCAATGAAATCCTGTATATATTCCACATAAAGACGAGGAAATGTCTGCAAATTTTCAGCCATCGCCAAAGAATCGCCCACTATCCATGACTGCAACATTTTAGCATACTTCAATCGTGTATCCAAAAGCGATGTAGTTTCATCCTTTACTGTATCCCATATAACAAACAATTCCACCGAAGTAAATTCTGTACTCTTACATTGCACAAATAAAAAAACAAAAAATAATCAATAATGCTTTCACAATAATGAGCAATATCAAGTTGTTAACTAAAATCAATCACATATATCTTCATATCTATTGTTTTTTACATGAGAAAAATAAATTAAGATAAGCTATCGCTCCTATATAATTCAAATAGAAAGAAAGAGAGAATACAAATAACATTTTCCATAGATATATCCAAGGAATACATACTAATCCTACCCCTAACATCAACATCAGAAATAAAAGCAATCCGTACTTTTTCAACAATTTCCAAAACTTCTTTTGCGGGATGAATCCAAATCTAAAACACTTGGTAAGACCTGTCTGTTTCTTGTACAACCATCTCAAAAAATAGTAGACGAAAAAAGCCACGACAGTTAAAATTGCCCCATACAAACCAATATAATATAAGGGAACCTGTTTCCAAGTCCCCAATAAGAAGAGTACAATCGAACTGACTATTCCTTTTCTCAAGAACAAACAATATGTCCGAATATTTATCATTGTCGTCAATTCCAAAATGTCCAATTTATCCCAATTCCTTCACAAACCGCCCCCCAAATAGCACCTCTCGTTCCATCTGCAATTGCACCTGTTATAGCAACTGTCACTGTCCCTGCTCCAGGAACGATGGAACCTGCCGCTCCTCCAAAAAAGAAACCTTCAACAATTCCTGCTACAGCTCCAGCAAAATCAGCCTCTAATACTTGTGTCGCTTTAGGCATAAAAACTTGTTTAAACCATCCTAACCATGCATCACCTTCTCCACTAGAGCCACCAGCTCCCCCCGAACCTTCCGATCTGGTTTTTATTATAGCGGGAGAATTATTATTAGACGATAACATTTGTTCCATCCAAAATATAGAACTATGTTTTGCAACTGCGGTCGCAATAAGTACTTGAGCTTTTTCAAGTTTAGACATTTTTGAGCCTCCAACTTCTCTTTCTATTTTATTTATTTCAAGTACTAATGCTTGAGGAGATGAAATTATTCTTTCTCCTCGTAAAATTCTTCGAACCTTATCACAATATTCTTGTTGCGTTATACTTTCAAAATTAATATCCTCCGATCTCGAAATCACACCATTTCCCAGTTTTTTTTAAAAAAGTTCTGAATCTTCCCTAGAAATACCAATGCATCCTGGTAGTTTTTTCAAAGAAAAGAAATCAAGCATCAATTTATTCAATACTTCTTGTTGATTAGTATTAGACCTCGTTGTAGATTGTTTACTATAGTTTTCAAAAACATATTTTAAACCTTCATTGTGATACACCCCTACTTCCTCATAAGGGTTTTGGAAAATAGGAGAATAATTTATATCCTCTAATGTAATCCATTGAGATGAAACTCCCCCTTCTTCTACATCTACTTCATTATTACAACAAATTCCCAAAAATATAAGTCCCAATATAAAAATAAACTTTAACAGCTTCATTTTATTTACAATTTAATTTTTATAACATTCTAT
>CAJJNP010000153.1 GCA_905193145.1 uncultured Odoribacter sp.
TTTTATTACCTTTGCAAACGCTAAATTAAAGTAGCATTGAACACACTTCAAAAAAATATTAATGCACTCTATCTCATCAAGGTATCCAAATGGTTTACCTTGATTATGCCGATTATTGTCCTGTTTTATGAGGATAACGGTTTGGGATTAAAAGAGATTTTTATTATAAAAAGCGTTTATTCCATCGTATCGGTGTCATTAGACATTCCGACAGGCTACCTGGCTGACGCTTGGGGGAGAAAAAAATGCCTGCTGACCGGTTGTCTGATTGCTTTCGGCGGCTTTGTCACCTACTCTTTTTCATATACGTTTGGAGCTTTTTTATTGGCAGAAGTGTTGCTTGGAATCGGGCAAAGCCTTGTGTCTGGTGCAGACTCGGCCTTGCTTTATGACACCATGCTCCACTACAATCGGGAAAGCGAATATTTAAAATATGAAGGGAAGGTGACCATGGTTGGAAATTTCTCAGAGGCCTTCGCCGGTATATTCGGCGGTCTATTGGCAGCTGCTTCTCTCCGACTGCCTTTCTATTTTCAGACAGGAATTGCATTTATCGGTATTCCGGCAGCCTTGGCATTGAAAGAATTTAATGCACAAGTGCATATTGTCAATCCGGTGAAAAACATCCTGCATATCCTGCATTATTCATTGGTGGAGAACAAAAGCCTACGATACGACATCCTGTTTTCCGGTATCATCGGGGCCTCTACCCTCACAATGGCCTGGTTTGTACAACCGGTGCTGATGAGCATCGAGCTGCCGACCAGCCTGTTCGGCATCGTATGGACCGTACTGAATTTAGTGGTAGGCATCGCAGCTCTGTACTCTGATGCTTTAAGTGCCCGCCTGGGAGAAAACAAAACATATACGTTGATATTGGTGTTTATTACCGGCGGCTATATCGCAACCTCATTAAATCTTACTTATGCAGCTTTGGGTATCCTGTTTTTATTTTACATCGTGCGCGGATTTGCCACTCCTATATTAAAAGGATATATCAACCGCCAGACCTTTTCGGAAATGCGGGCAACAGTACTCTCAATCAGAAATTTCATCATCCGGTTGATATTTGCAGTCATGGCTCCTTTCATTGGCTGGCTGAATGACTGTTTTTCCCTGGCTTTTGCGCTTCAGATTACAGCCTTGATTATCTTTGTGCCCGGATTGATTTTCCTGATACTGCAATGGCGGAAATGAGAACCTTTGCACTAGAACATTTTTTCACTTGGAATATTCAACATTTTTGTTTATCTTTGTTACGGATTTAATCAAAAGGGGTGCCTTAAGACTACGGGCTGAGATCATACCCTAGAACCTGATCCGGGTAATGCCGGCGTAGGGAGAAAAGAGTAATCATTCCGACATACCGTCATCTATACATGCTCTCCTTGGATAATCCATAAACTAAACAAGGAAAAATCATGCAAATATTTATCAATGACATTCCAAGTGAGTGTCCGGAAAACATTACGATTACCCAGTTGCTTGCCCAACAAGAAATTCAACCGGTAAACATAGCCGTAGCAATTGACGATGCTGTTGTTTCAAAAGCAAATTGGGATACGACCGTGCTCCAGGACGGTAGCCGTATTATCATCATCAAAGCCGTACAAGGCGGATAAACAATTCTATCTGTAATTTCTTAAATCAATATACTATGGAAAAATTTAGTGTTACTGTTGGACCCCTACCCGGTTCTGAAAAAATATACGTAACAGGTTCTCGCAGCGACATGCGTGTACCGATGCGTAAAATTAAAATGTCGCCGACGATTGATTTGGACGGCAATAAAGTAGAAAATGAGGATGTTGTAGTATATGATACCTCCGGTCCATATACCGACCCGACTTATACAGTGGATTTGCAAAAAGGATTGCCCAAACTCCGAGAGAACTGGATTGAGGAACGCCAAGATACCGTAAAACTCGAAGGCTTAAGTTCTGAATACGGCCGTATGCGCCAAGCAGATGCTTCACTGGACTCTCTGCGATTCGAGCATGTGAATACTACTCCCCGCGTTGCTCAAGAAGGCAAACAGGTGACCCAATTATATTATGCCCGCCAAGGTATTGTCACTCCGGAAATGGAATATATTGCCATCCGAGAAAATCAATTGGCAGACCAAATTCGGGAAAAATATAAAAAAGAAAAAGGCGACTCCTTCGGTGCTCACATTCCAGACTATATCACTCCGGAATTTGTCCGTGACGAAGTGGCTGCCGGACGTGCAATCATTCCTTCAAATATCAACCACCCGGAATGCGAACCGATGATTATCGGCCGTAACTTTTTGGTGAAAATCAATGCCAATATCGGCAATTCTCCTGTCACCTCTTCTATCGCCGAAGAGGTTGAGAAAGCTGTTTGGGCTTTCCGCTGGGGTGCAGATACCATCATGGATCTCTCTACCGGTAAGAATATCCACGAAACCCGTGAATGGATTATCCGCAACTCTCCTGTACCCGTAGGCACTGTACCCTTATACCAGACCTTGGAAAAAGTGGGCGGCGACGTAGAAAAACTGAATTGGGAGATTTTCCGCGATACATTGATCGAACAGGCAGAACAGGGCGTTGACTATTTCACTATCCATGCCGGATTACGTTGGAAACATGTACCCCTGACATTGAAACGCCTGACAGGCATCGTATCACGAGGCGGTTCAATCATGGCGCATTGGTGTACAACCCACAAACAGGAAAGTTTTATCTATGAACATTTTGAAGAGATTTGCGAAATCCTGGCTAAATATGATGTAGGTATTTCTTTAGGAGACGGATTGCGTCCGGGATGCATTGCCGATGCTAACGATACAGCACAAATCGAAGAGCTGAAAACCTTGGGCGAACTTTGTGAAATTGCCTGGAAACACAATGTACAAGCAATTATCGAAGGTCCGGGGCATGTGCCTATGCACAAAATCAAAGAGAACATGGACTTGCAATTGAAATATTGCCATGAAGCGCCATTCTACACTCTCGGACCGTTGGTGACAGATGTTGCTCCGGGATACGACCACATCACTTCAGCTATCGGAGGCGCTATGATCGGCTGGTTCGGAACAGCCATGCTATGCTATGTAACCCAGAAAGAGCACCTTGGTCTACCAAACCGCGATGACGTAAAAGAAGGAGTGATCACATTCAAACTGGCAGCCCATGCAGCTGACTTGGCAAAAGGACATCCGGCAGCTTATTTCCGTGACTATGCCATGAGCAAGGCTCGTTTTGAATTCAGATGGAAAGATCAATTCCATTTAGCATTGGATTCTGAAAAAGCCATCAAATTTCATGATGAAACTCTGCCAGATGAAGGACATAAAGAAGCACATTTCTGCTCCATGTGTGGGGAACATTTCTGCTCCATGCGTGCCAGCAAAAAATTGCGAGAAAAAATTAATAACAAAGAATAACCCCAGCGGTTATTCAGTAACTTGATATGAAGGTTATTGTCATTACATCTCCCGAAAAAGTAAAAGACGAAACGGTAGTCTGTAATCTTCTGTTCGCCCAAGGATTGGAAATACTGCACCTGCGCAAACCAGGTGCAGATATTTTCACCTATGAGAATTTTATACAACAGATCGAATCACGCTACCGCAATAGAATCGTTGTGCATGACCATTACGAATTGGCAAAGCAATATCACTTACGGGGAATTCACCTGAAGTCAGGGCAAGCTACTCGCTATGGAAAGTATTCTAACATGAAAGTCAGTATTTCGTGCCATAGTGTCGAAGAGATAAAGACATTGCCCTTCCGTGCAGAATACTGCTTTCTGAGTCCGATATTTGACAGTATTTCCAAACAAGGTTACCAAAGCCATTTTGAAGAACTGCCGGATTTGTCAGAAATCAATATCCCTATTATAGCACTCGGCGGTATTACTCCAGAAAAAAGAGATTTATGTCGAGAAGCCGGTTTTAGCGGTATCGCTGCCTTAGGTTATATTTGGGAATATCCGGAAGAAGCAACCCGCCGCTTTACACGGCTGAACACACCATTCGTTTTAAGCATTGCCGGTTTCGACCCTTCATCAGGGGCCGGTGTAACAGCCGACTTAAAGACGTTTGAAGCTAATGAATGCTACGGAATGGGCGTTTGTACTGCTGTCACCTTTCAAAACGAGGATACCTATAGTGGTACACACTGGATGACTCTGGCAGAAATTATTCGCCAATGTGAATTGTTATTCCAACATCACCGACCAGAATTTGTCAAAATCGGTTTGATACAAGATCTTGATGTGCTACAGCATCTTGTCATTTGGCTCAAAAAACAAATTCCTGATGTAAAAATAGTCTGGGATCCTATTTTAAAAGCCAGTGCCGGCCATGTATTTCACCAAAATCTACAAGAGCATTTGCAAAAAGTATTGAATGACATTTTTTTGATAACTCCCAATACCGAAGAATTACATCATCTTTTTGGAGATAACGTAAATACAGAAATGTTGCAACAAATTGCAACGAATAACAATGTCAACATTCTTTGGAAAGGTGGGCATAATTCTGGAGCAATCACAACAGACCAATTGATTACACCGGATGCAATCTATTGCCACTCTCTACAAAAAAGCAGGTATACCAAACACGGCACCGGATGTATTCTCTCATCTGCACTGCTCGCACACCTTGCCAAAGGAGAATCTCTTGAACAAGCAAGCAGTGAAGCACAGCTTTATGTATCGCAGGTTATTGATAGCAATGACAGTCTATTAGGTTATCATACACTTCATAAAATGAATACAATATCACGCCCCACTTCATGTGAGTTATCAGTACAATATATCACTGCTCCCAAAGATGGTATGTCTCTTTGCGAACAAGTGGAAGCCGTATGCCGCGGAGGCATGCGCTGGGTGCAACTCCGTATGAAAGGAGCCTCTACAGAGGAATTCCTACAGACAGGAAAAATTGTGAAAGAAATCTGCCACAAGTATAATGCTTTATTCATTATCAATGATAATGTAGAAGTGGCGCGACAATTGGATGCAGACGGCATACACCTCGGGAAAGAAGATATGAATCCTTTGCAGGCAAGAGTTATACTTGGTGAAAACAAAATCGTTGGAGCTACCTGCAATACCTGGGAAGACATTATGTTGCGCCAAGAACAACGAGTGGACTACATCGGTCTGGGCCCCTATACTTTTACAACTACCAAAGAACGCCTCAGTCCGGTATTAGGTTTGGAAGGCTATCAACGACTTGTAAAACAGATGCAGGAAAATGATATTGACATCCCCGTTTTCGCTATTGGAGGAATAACCGAACGTGATATTCCTTCCTTAATGAAAACAGGAATCCAAGGGATAGCCCTATCCGGCTTAATTAAAAACAGTAATAATCTAACTATCAGAACAAAATATATTATATCATTAATTAATACTTCAAATAAAGAATAACTCAAAAAATCAATTCATATGAAACCTTTAAAAATAGCAGACAAGACTTTCACCTCACGCCTTTTTACAGGTACAGGCAAATTCGCTTCTAATGAAAAAATGCAAGAAGCTATCGCAGCATCTGGCAGCCAAATGGTGACTGTCGCCATGAAACGTATCCGCACCGAAGATAAGAATGATGATATGCTACATCATATTTTACAACCGGGCATTCAGTTGCTCCCCAATACATCCGGTGTTCGCGATGCAAAAGAAGCTATTTTTGCCGCACAGTTAGCACGAGAAGCTTTCGGAACTAACTGGCTGAAACTTGAAATACATCCTGATCCCCGCTATTTGCTGCCAGATCCAATAGAGACCTTGAAAGCTACAGAAGAATTGGCTAAAATGGGCTTCATCGTACTTCCCTATTGCCAAGCAGATCCGGTGTTGTGCAAGCGCTTGGAAAACGCAGGAGCAGCCACAGTGATGCCTTTAGGAGCCCCTATCGGTACAAACCAAGGATTGCAAACTCGAGAATTCCTTCGCATCATTATTGAACAGAGCAATATACCCGTTGTCGTTGACGCAGGAATCGGTGCACCTAGTCATGCAGCAGAAGCAATGGAAATGGGCGCAGACGCCGTGTTGGTTAACACAGCAATAGCCGTCGCAGACAATCCCATCGAAATGGCAAAAGCTTTCAAGATTGCCGTTGAAGCAGGTCGCATGGCTTATGAAGCCGGATTAGCAGGCAGAAGCTATACAGCTGAAGCTAGTAGCCCATTGACTGCATTTTTAGGATAAACGATAAAAATTGAAAGAGAAATTACAATATGTTTTCAGAAGAATTAGACCAGTATTCCTGGGAAGATACAACCAAGCAAATCTATTCAAAGACTGCTGCAGACGTTGAAATCGCCTTAGGAAAAAGCCATCCGGATATAGATGACTTCATGGCACTCGTATCGCCAGCTGCCGCCAAATATCTTGAACCAATGGCAGCTTTGAGTCAAAAATACACTTTACAACGCTTCGGAAAAACGATGTCGTTGTATATTCCACTCTATATTACCAACTCATGCACCAACTTCTGTGTGTACTGTGGTTTTAATCACGATAATCCTTTTCAACGCACAATTCTAAACGAAGAAGAAATCGTGAATGAACTTCACGCTATCAAAAAACTGGGTAATTTTGAAAATCTTTTGATAGTTACAGGAGAAAATCCAAGGGATGCCGGAGTAGATTACCTAGAAAGAGCGTTGCAATTAGCACATCCTTTATTTGCTAATCTTACAATTGAAGTGATGCCGCTTAAAGCAGAAGAATATGAACGTCTTACCCATGCAGGATTACATGGTGTAGTATGTTTTCAGGAGACTTATAACCGAGCCCGCTACAACGTATATCACCCCAAGGGAATGAAGTCTAAATTTGAATGGCGGCTAAATGGATTTGACCGTATGGGGCAAGCCAATGTACACAAGATAGGTATGGGTGTTTTAATCGGTCTTGAAGATTGGCGTACAGACGTAACGATGATGGCTCGTCATTTACGTTATCTGCAGCGTACTTATTGGCAAACCAAATATAGCGTGAATTTTCCACGTATGCGTCCATCTGAAGGCCATTTTCAGCCCAATGTTGTCTTAGAAGACCGCGAACTTGCGCAATTAATTTTTGCCTTCCGTATCTTTGACCATGATGTAGATATTTCAATTTCAACTCGCGAAAGTTCTAATTTCCGAGACAATATCTTGCCTCTGGGAGTAACTTCTATGAGTGCCGGTTCAAAAACAGAGCCCGGAGGTTACTGCACACATCCACAAGCATTGGAACAATTCCATATCAGCGACGAACGAACCCCGACAGAAGTGGCTGCAGCCATCCAAGCAAGAGGTTATGAACCTGTATGGAAAGACTGGGACAATTGGCTATAATTTCAAACAATAAACCTAATATGGAACATCTAGCGAGTGAACGATATACACGCCATACCATTTTAAAAGAAGTTGGAGAAAAAGGCCAAGAAATCATTTGTAATGCTAAAGTATTAGTAGTGGGCGCCGGAGGATTAGGTTCTCCGGCCCTATTATATTTATGTGCAGCAGGAGTAGGAACTATCGGAATATTGGATGATGATATTGTATCAGAAAGCAATCTCCAACGACAGATATTGTATGACTCTAATTCCGTTGGTCAACCAAAAGTTGAAGTTGCATCTCGTAAATTACAAGCACTGAATCCAATGTGTGAGATTTTCGCCATGCAAAAACGCCTGACGGCATCCAATGCAGATGATATTATAGCCAATTATGACGTGGTGGTAGATGCAACAGATAATTTACTTTCCCGCTATACCATTAATGATGCTTGTATCCATACCGGAAAGCCATTTGTGTATGGTAGTATCTGCGAATTTGAAGGTCAAGTATCTGTTTTCAATTACAAAGAAGGCCCAAATTACCGTGATTTGTACCCTTATCATAAAGATGTTGCAGACTTCAGACAACCCTTAGGTGTAATTGGAGCCTTGCCCGGCGTTATTGGCTCCATACAAGCTTCTGAAACGATTAAAATCATTTTGGATAGACAAGATACCTTAAGTGGAAAACTATTGCTTATAGATCTTTTGAAAGGCACTTTTCATACATTTAAAATAAACAAAAATAAAGATGAAATTAGAAAAAGCGGAGATGAATAGCTCTCCGCTTTTTACTTGTTC
>CAJJNP010000154.1 GCA_905193145.1 uncultured Odoribacter sp.
GAATGGGTGCAAATATACGAACATTACTTGAAAAATCAACAAAAAAATGATTATAATTTTGTAATGACATAAGGATCAAAGGGTATAAGAAATAATTAGAATAATATTAATTTACTTTATTGACTGCCGGATTGATTTTGTTCTTGAACATAAATATTCCAATCTGCACAAAGAAAATGGATAAATATGTATAGAATTATTTTGTGATGTCATGCCTTTGCAAAGCATTTTGGTGGATATATCGTATTATATTGATTTATAAATATATAATAAATTAGTAACATTATTTTTCCCACCTCTTTTTGTCTCCAAATACTTTGTTTTATATATCTGATGAAAAAAGTATATATCCTCTCTCTGCAATAGAAAGAGGAATAAGAGTTGAAGTATGAATGAAATATATACAACCGGAGGTGACTAATCAGAGAGAATGACTTCTTTAGGGTGTCCCCATAGTATGCCTTTTTCCGATCTACTACTGTATACATACCTTTAAATAAGTTGTGGTAACCATTGATGAAATAGCTTGGTATCCTTTACGTATCACTTATTCACAAGAAATGAAAGTAAAGGAATACTTGGATAAAGAGCACATAGAAAGTTTTATTCCTATGCGCTATGTCGAAAAGGAGTGTCAAGGTAAAAAGACTCGGCAATTAGTTCCTGCAATACATAATTTACTTTTTATACATACTTGTAGAAAGAAAATCGAAGAATTTAAACGTTTCTCTTTACTTTCATCTAAGATACGCTATATAATGGATAACAATCATGTTCCTACCATTGTGCCGGATAAGCAGATGATGGACTTTATAGCTGTGGCCGGTACTCTTAATGAACATATTATGTATGTGGATCCATTGGAGATACATTTAAAGAAAGGAGAAAGGGTACGTGTCAACGGAGGAATTTGGGAAGGTGTGGTTGGCAAGTTTGTGAGAATTAAAAGAGGGCTTCGTGTGGTGATTGCTATTGAAGGAGTTGCTGCGGTTGCTACGGCGAGTTTACATCCGTCGTTGGTAGATTCAATTGAGAACAAGGAAGGCTTTGATGAATAAAATCTATTACTATAAGGTGGGAGGACTTTATTTTTCGGTAAATGCTGATATGGGGTATCCGGCACTTTTTAATTTTTGTCCATTTGTAGTGAAGGAAGAGGAGGTCAAAGAAACGATCTTTTCTCTTGGTTACATAGAGCAATTGCCTCCTATCCCGGAAGAAATGAATGCTGTGTGTCATGTGTGCGATAATGGTACTTGTTGGAATTTCTATTATAGTACGTGTTACACATATGATATCATTCTTCGTATAGGAGGTGAACAGTGTCGCATTTATCGCATGCAGGCCGACTCTGATTGGCACTGCGTCCGTATCGACTGGAAGGTACAGGACGAGATCGACGCACAGGCACTAAACAATATATTGATGCTTTCTTACGTAGCTGCCGCCGCCTCTCGGAGTAGAGTATTACTGCATTCGGCATGTGTCCGCACAGCAGCGGGAGAGGGAGTAGCATTTATTGGACATTCAGGTGTGGGCAAAAGTACCCATGCGCGTTTGTGGTTACGTTACGTACCCGGATGTACGTTGATGAATGATGACCAGCCGATCGTGAGTTTGGAAGAGGATGGTATATTCTATATCTACGGCTCGCCCTGGAGTGGAAAAACGGTTTGCTATAGGCAGATGAAGGCACCTTTGAAGTTAGTTTGTCTGATGAAACAAGCGCCACAAAATAGGCTGATTTCTTTAACGAATCTTCAAGGGTTTACCACATTGTTGGCAGCCGTATCCATGATAAAGGAGCAGACTGAAGTATATCGTGGCATTGTGCGTACTCTGGCCCGGGTAGTAGAGAGCGTACCTGTAGTATATTTGGAGAACAGACCGGAGCAAGAGGCTGTACAGTTGGTATGGGAAAAATATGATACGGGACATCGGCCATGCTGAGTGTGGTCGGAGTATCTTCTCACTTTGTATGTGCAAAGGCATTGATGTTCGTTTAATGATGTTATAGAATAAATTTAGTTAATATTATAATGTGAATTTTTAAAACAAAACGTAACATGAAAGAAAACAAAAGTATTTATGAGAAGCCTTTACTGAAAGTAGTGGAGGTGGAGTTGAATGAGTGTATTGCGAACTCCTTTAAAGTGAAAGACAGCGGCTCAAATTTGCACGAAGCCTTGAATGGTGAATACGTAGATAAAGAGTTTGTTTCTTCCAGTCAAGTAGATTGGGATCCTAATTGGTAAATCAATTAAATAAAAATAAATTATGAAGAGTTTTAGATATTTATTCTTTTTATTGCTCGGTGGACTGATGAGTGGATGTTCATCGGATAATGAGTTAATTAATGGTTCTGAGTCGAATTTTATTGAATCTGATGTAGAATGGGTGAGTGCTAAGTTAGCTGATGTATATGTAGTGGAGGGTGATAATAGTAGTGATTTGACAACGCGCTCTGCGGATGAAGTTGACCCGAATACTAAAAATCCGAAGAGTGCTTTGCCCGATGGTATTGATATGTATATTGCTTTTTATCAAGACGGTGAATTGCAAAAAGATGCGATTAAGTTGGATACGGAAAATGGCTATAGTTTTAATTATAAAATCACCCCATCGGCTACAGATGGTGATATAGTGACTTTCGAAAGTGTAGTTGACGATAAAAAAGTAAGTTTACCGCTTAGCAGCTTCCCGAAATCTCGGTTTATTTTTACATCTTTTGATCCGAAAGATGGAACTGAATTCTCTTTAAAAAAGTTGGAAGCGGGTGAGAATCTATATGACACAGATAAAAATCAGCTTTTCCCTGATGCGTATGAAGAGTATCATGATAGACTCTTTTCTTCAGATGGTATGATTTTTGAAAAAGAAGGAGACGGATATGTAGTTAAGTCTGTAGGAGCAAATGCTTCAATGGCTTATCCGGTAAAAGAATGGGATGTGGAATTGAACCGTATGACTGCATGCATTACTCTTTCAACTATGATAATTGAAGGTGTAGACGACAATGGTCACCCTAAGAGTATTGGTGATATAGACGAATTTACTTCTTTGGATAAAGCTATTGAAGCTACTGATATGAGTTTGCATGCAGCGGGATATCCGGAAACGATGAGCGTTACGAATATTTTTACTCGTAAGAAAGGACTTGAGAACTTTCCACTTTCCTATGATTTTATAGATGGTGTTCAAGCTGGTTTGGGAGCACCGAGAGGAAATGTTTATCTTTGTAACTTGGATAATCCTGCTTGGATGGACGAACTCGCAAGTTATCAATGGGGAGACAAAAAGCAAACGATGTATGGTATATCCAGTCAATGTGATAATTATCCATTTTTTCCTGTTACGGAGTTTAATGATGTACGAAACATAAATCTATTATTGTTCATGGGCTTTAGAGATAAAACCTCTACGAGTACAAAACAGACGGTGTTGGCTTATAGAGTTCCTATCAATAGTCTGACCCTTCAGTATAATAGAAATCACTATCTGTATTTGGCATTGACTGTCCAGAATATAGTGGACATGTATAAGAAATTTTTAGAGGAAGATGCTAAATATCCGAAAACTCGTGGTGTTGACGAACCGATAATAATAGATATTCCTTCAGAACAATTAATTATGCGTTCTGAACCCTATTTTTCTAATAAATAATCTTAGATTTTGATTTTATAAATGAAATTGTTCCGGCTATATTCAATTTAAGATTAGATTGTCGGGAAATGGGATATATCCCCAACAATAAAGCCGAAGTGAGGTATGTGGATAACAATATCTTGCTTCGGCATATTTCGGATTCTTTAAAGAACGGACACAAAGCGGTATTACGTATCAAGGGTGAAAGTATGTATCCGTTTTTACGTAATACACGTGATTTAGTGGTCTTGAAAACTCCTTGTGCAAATGAATTAAAACCGGGGGCCATATTTCTGTTCCAATGGGAAGGACGGTATATTTTACATCGTTTGATAAAGATAAAAAACGGTGAATATTGGATGAGAGGCGATCATAATCGTACGTATGAGCTGGTAATTGCAGAAGATATTATAGGTATAGTAGAGCAAGTAAGACGTAACGGAGGTGAGAGTATAATCAATTGTCGTTCGTTACGGTGGAGAGTATGTTCTTACTGTTGGATGAAAAGTTTTCCTGTACATAGATGGTTGTTGGGGTTGCTTAATTTGTATGCCGGGTTATATCGCAATAAAAAGGTAAAGTAAATGAAATTAAAGTTGAAAGAGGGTATCCTGATTCAGGAAGTGGCAGGAGAAAAGATATTAATGGCATCGGGGATGGAAGAGGTGGATTATTCGCGGATGATTGTATTGAATCCGTCTGCTGCGTTATTGGCAGAAGCGTTGATTGAGCGTTCTTGTACGCTACAGCAGTTGGTGGAGATATTGACGGATGTATATGATGCGGATGAAGTATCGGTCGCAAAGGATGTGGAGGAGTGGCTTGAGCAGTTGTGGGAACTTCGTGTATTGGAAAAGACAGATTGTTGACGGTCGGTGGATAATATATGTCTGTCAATGATCTTTTAAATATTACAGATAAAGTTGAGGTGGCTTTTAGGGAGTTGCTTCGGTGTGGTTTGTGGGGAGGAATGCCACGGATTGAATGTCTGGGAGATTTGTCGGAAAGTGATTGGAGACATTTGTTGGCGCTGGCACAGGAACAAGCGGTGACCGGACTTTGCTATCCGGCGTTGGTGAAATTGCCTGCAGGTTACCGGCCGTCTATGGATACTTTGTTACAATGGTACGGGCGTACCGGATATATCGAACAGTGTAACCGCCATTTGAGGAAGGTATGGGATGAATTGAACGAACGTTTCGGACAAGCAGGTATAAAAGTGGTATTGTTGAAGGGTATCGGGGTAGCAAATTGGTATGACCGGCCCTTGTTGCGTGCTCCCGGTGATCTGGATCTTTATTTTCCGTTGGATTACGATCGGGCGATAAGGACGGTTCGTCAATGGGGAATGGAGGTGGAATATGGTGATTGGCATCATACCTTTTATTACAAAGGAGTAGAGGTAGAACTACATGCTGCATATAATCATTTGGCTCCGCGAGGGTTGGATATAGATACTTCTGTTGTTGAAAATGAGGTGGGAAAGTATTTGATTCCCGCATCGGCGTTTAATGCACAGTTATTATTGGTTCATCCGGCTTTTCATCTCTTGCAAGAAGGAATCAGCATACGTTATTTATGTGATTGGGCTGTATTTTTACGTGCTAATGCATCTGCTATAGATTTTGATAGTTTGCGTCAGGAGCTTCGGAAAGCCGGAATCGGAAATTTTGGACCGGTTTTTACATCATTGGCAGTGATTTATTTGGGCTTGGATGTATCTGAGTTACCCAATCGGTGGAGTGCCGGAATATCCGGCAGGAAATTGCAACAGTTATATCGGGATATGATAATGAAGGGTAATTTTGGACGAACTGCTGTTTTGACACATCAGCCATTTGCATCTTTATCTCTGGGTACTAAATTGGAACGGGTCGGGAAAGACGTGTTTCGTGCTATCCGTTTATCTTCATATTGCCGGAAACAAGCGAAGGGTTTTGTATGCCATAAGCTGGGGCGTGTATGCAAAGCAGCGATAACAGGTAAAGAGTTTAGATGGGAAAAGAGAAAAAGGCAGAGAGAGGAGCAGTAAAGGACCTGTTGAAGTATTTGTATGTGTTGGTGCGGCAGGACGGTTTGTCTTCTTTTCTTCTTTTGATGATAGGGGTATTAGGGGTTGGTTTCTCGTTATCCTCGATTATATGTTCTAAAAAGGTTATCGATGTTGCTACACATGTAGTAACAGGGAGAATAGAGTGGGGGTTAATTGGGTTGGCACTATTGTATACAGGAAATATCATACTTTCTATATTAGCTTCCAAGATTGGGGTACATTATCAGACGACCTTGTATAATCGTTTGTCATTGCATTATTTTTCTGGGATCTTACATGCCGAATGGAAAGCGCAGCAGATGTATCATAGCGGTGATATCATGTCACGGGTAGGGACGGACATTGGTGACATTGTTCAATTGGCGGTACGTACATTTCCGCAATTTCTTGTTACGCTGTTAAAATTGGCGAGTGCAATAATTTATCTGTTTATTTTGGATCGTAGGCTGACACTTGTACTAATGGTAATTATACCGATAGTATTGCTGGTAAGTAAATTGTATTTCAAGAAAATGCGTAAGCTGTCTGTGTTGATTAAAGAATCCCAGTCAGTGGTACGGCAATACTTTCAAGAGTCAGTTCAAAATGCAGGAATAGCGAAAGCCTTACATATAGAGGACCGTATGAAGAAAGAGCTGGTGAAAAAGCAGAATGATTTTTTAGCTCATGTCTTATCTCATAATCGTTTTCATGTATTCTCAAATTCGGTACTTTCATTTGGCTTTGCAACAGGCTATCTGACTGCTTTTTCATGGGGAGTTTATCAATTGTACGGGAATGAGATAACTTTTGGCACTATGACTGCTTTTTTACAGCTGGTAGCCATGATGCAAGGGCCGGCACTTGGGCTGGTAGCGAGTATTCCTGCCTTTATTGCTGCATACACAGCATTGGAACGTTTGAATGAATTGGAGAAACTACCGAGGGAACAGGCAGATATGTCTTTGGTCCAACCGTCTTTCCGGATAGAAAAAATAACTTTTTCCGATGTTACTTTCGGGTATGAAACCGGTAGACAAACATTATCTCACGCAAATTTTGTTTTTGAGCGGGGGAAAATGACTGCATTAGTCGGAGCAACCGGATGTGGAAAGACCACGGTAATGCGATTATTACTTGGGCTGGTATCTCCGCAACAGGGGACGGTTACTGTATCGGATAATAAATCCGGCTTCCCGATGGCTCCCGCCTTCCGGCAACGGATAGCGTATGTACCTCAAGGGAATTATCTTTTTTCCGGAAGTATCCGGGAGAACCTTTCTTTGGGAAATCCGGATGCTGATGACGAAGTAATGAAGAAGGCTTTGAAAATGGCTGCTGCTGATTTTGTTTTTTCAATGCCGTCGGGGCTCAACAGTGAACTGAAGGAAGGCGGGAAGGGGCTTTCCGGTGGACAAATACAGAGATTGGCCATTGCTCGTGCATTGTTGCACGGTGGCGATGTACTTCTATTGGATGAAGCGACCGCTTCTTTAGATGAAGAAACAGAACAAAATATAATTCACTCATTAAAAGCACACGGAAAAGACAAGATGATTATTGTGGTATCCCATCGTAAGCAGGTGATTGATGTGTGTGATAAGAAATATGTCTTAAATTTTTTGTAAGTATGAAGAGGAATGTTTTTATTTTATTGATTATTTGTTTGTTGTCTTTGGTAAGAGTAGTAGAAGCGCAGGAAGTTATAGAAAGCGATACTATTTATACTACTCAGGAACATGCACAGCCTACTGATGACAAGCGCCGGGTTGTAACTAACCCTTTTTGGGATAACTGGTTTTTGAATGCAGGACCGACTGTTTCCTATTATATAGGAGACTATCATAGCGATGGCTCTACCGGTCGCCGTTTTTCTCCGGGATTCTATGTAAGTCTTGGAAAATGGATTACTCCGGGATTTGGTTTGATGGCACAGTTCAACGGACTTCAGGCACGAGGTTCTTCTCATGAAACGAATCCTTTTACAGTCGGTGGCCCTTATACGAATAGTGATGGAACAATTTGGTATAAGTCAACGATGAAATTTACAGATGTATCTATTCAGGCATTAATCAATTTGAATAATGTCATTTGGGGGTATAAACCGGGACGTCGCCACCGTGTACATCTTGCAGGAGGTTTCGGGTGGTTACATCATTATGATATGGCTTATGATCAGAGTAATCAGTATAGCGGACATATTGAAGTGAATTATGAATATCATTTTAAGCCGGGCTGGGCTTTTCAGACTAAACTCTATGTGATCGGTATGGAAACGAACTTCGATGATGTGTTTTCCGACCGACACGGTCATCCTGATGTATGGGATGCTATGTTTGGAGCCGGTGTCGGCATATCCTAT
>CAJJNP010000155.1 GCA_905193145.1 uncultured Odoribacter sp.
CAACTGTTCTTGAAAACGTATCTTTTGCAAAAAATAATACCGCTTCATAAAATCCAGTTCCTCTTTTACCGTCACCAGACTTTCATCTCTTTTATCCAACGAATAACGATATATACGCGACAAATTAAGCACAAATTCCTTAGCCAATCTAGCATCCGTCCCTATTAATGCACTCAAAGAATTAAATGAATTGAATAAAAAATGAGGATTAATTCTATTTTTCAACTGTTGCAAAGACAGTTCAGCAGTCTCTTCCTCCAAATGTCGACGACGGACATATTCTTTACGCCATTGATATTGTGAATATCCTAACAAAAGACAAAATAATACCAGAACCAATATGGTTGCCAATACTATATATCTGTGAAAATCGCTCATTTCTTCTTCAACAAAAAAATCAGGGATATTAACAACAATTATCCAAATATCACCTCCCACTTTGACTGGATAATATACCCTCTGAACATCCACATGCAAATAATCAGAAACTCCATCTCTTCTAACCATTCGCTGTGTACGCAACACTTCATTAAAAGCCTTGCCGTCCTCTTTATTGGCCCAATGACAACCAATACGAGTTTCATCAGGATGAGCCAATACTATTCCATCTTTGTTCAGCACATAAGCATAACTTCGCACACTGGGAGACATATCTGCAAAATACCGATGAACATCAATCAATGAGATATCCAATCCATAAACCACACTATCCGTTTTACGATAAAGCGTCCAATAAAGCTCTCCATCATCATAAAACAAGGTGCCATTACTTTCCTTTTCTGCGCAATCTGCTATTTTTTTAAGAGTAGAATAAAGCGTCGTATCTTTCTGAACCACTCCGGAAGAGTCACAACAAACCATAGCATTATTATGCCATTTATACCATATCCGTGACACTTTCCTGTCTAAATGCCACAATCCCTTGACTAATTCTTGAAGTCCAAGCTCATTGTCTGGATTGTTTTCTATATAATTATGAATACTTTCTCCTAACTCGACTGTTTTTTGAAAATCTAATGCCAATAAATCCGCCCTATAATGTCCCACTTCATCCACCAACGAACTATGCATTTTGTTTGCAGTATGACTTATTGCTCTCCCAACCACCCACATGGCCGCCATAAAAACCAAAAGCAATATAACGCCTATACTGATAACACTTTTATTTCGCTTCATTATTATGCTTTTCCTGTTTAAGCACCTCATTAAAACAATGTCGGCAAATGGGCTCATAATCATGAACTTCCCCTAACATTACCAATTTGTCATTTTCTGTTAGTCGATGAGAATGATTGGCAATATTACCACATCTTACGCAGATAGCGTGAACTTTTGTCACATACTCTGCCACAGCCATCAAATTTGGCATTGGTCCAAAAGGTTTTCCCAAATAATCCATATCTAGACCTGCAACAATCACACGAACACCATTATCTGCCAATGTCTTACACACTGATACTATGTTGGGATCAAAAAACTGCGCTTCATCAATACCCACCACATCAACGTCCCCCGCCAATAAAAGAATATTACAAGAATTCTCCACGGGAGTACACCGAATCGCATGCGAATCATGAGATACTACATCTTCTTCAGAATAACGCACATCGATAGCAGGCTTAAAAATTTCCACTTTTTGTTTGGCAAACTGTGCACGTTTCAAACGACGGATTAACTCCTCCGTTTTCCCCGAAAACATTGAACCACAAACAACTTCTATCCACCCGTTTCGTTTTGCATTTTCTAAAAACATGTCTCTTGATCTTTTTAACCGTACAAAGGTACAAATTATTCCATCAAACGGGAAAGAAATTTACCAACAGCCCTCTGCAACTGAGATACTGTGCAAGTGTAATGATTAATCAATATTGTAAAAGCCAAACGTTCTCCCTTGTTATTAGTTAGATACCCGGATAAACTGCGTACACCAGACATCGAACCGGTCTTTGCCTGCAATTTTTTATTCAATTGCGGATATGCATGACAATAACCGGACAAGCCTCCATCCACACCTCCTAAAGGAAGGGAATTTAAAAAGGCCGAATGTTCTCTTTTACCAATATAGACCAACAAATCTGTCAACACCCTAGCCGGCAATGCATCTAACGGAGATAGACCACAGGCATCATACAGAGTTATTCCTTGTGTATTGATTCCAGCCTTAACCAACAAAGCTGATACTTCTTTCTGCCATTCTTTTCCTCCAGCCAATTTCCCCATTGCTTCTGCAAAAAGATTTACACTGGCTTTATTCGTATGAAAAACAATCTCTTCCAAACGAGGAGAATCAAAATAAACCAATTGGGTTCGTGTCGTATCTGCAAAGACATTGCTTTCCACACGAATTCCTTTGTCGCTAAGCTCTGCTTTCAATTCATTGATACAAGCCATAGCAGGGTCGTGCAAAGCGGCCTTGACCTTAAAGGATTTACGATTTGCCGGCAAAGTTCCTTTTACACAAATCACCGTACTATAAGGTCCTCCATACACCCAAGCATTATCCCGATTAGCCGCAGCAGCCTTCACTTCATTCTGAATTTCTATTCCAGGGAGAGCAGGATATACAGAGATTAATTTCGCCACGGAACCAACAACTCCTGTCTGAAAGCTAAAAACACAAGTATTATCTCTATAGTTAAAAGGCAGATAGATAGCTCCATAATAATTAGAAATATCTTCCCAGACCCAAGAACCCGGAATATCAGTTCCTTTTTCAGCTCCTTCCACCAATAATCGGCCACCAATGTGTTGAATACCGGCACGCTGGATTGCAGCAACCAAATTTTTTACAAACGAACGATGAGGGAAAAAACGAGAATCTAATGTTGGATCTCCGGCAGCGGAAACAATAATATCCCCTGACAATACACCATCTTTTATCTCCCCTGTATAAAATATATTGGTACGATAACGGTAATTAACTCCTTTTTCCTGCAAGGCAAACCACGTCGGTAAAATCTTGGCTACAGAAGCCGGAGTCAGAGCCATCTCAGCATTACAAGCCACTATTTCTTTGCCGTCATTCACACGCTTGACAGACACACTTACAGCAGCATTCTTTACTCCATCTGTATTCAACAACTCCTCCAAAGCAGCCGATTGCCCATATCCCCATACCACTGTCAATAACAAACTAACCAGCAATATTCCTTTCTTCATTTTGTTATTGATTGTCTATTGTTTTCAAAATCTTTTCCACCTCTTCCTCTGTATCGTGCAATTTTGATTTACAAAAAACTATCAATTCTGAAACTCGTTTTACATTAGCACTCAATTCATCAACATCCAACTGATTGTCTTCCAACTTAGCAACAATCTCTTCCATTTCGACCATAGCCTCTTTATATGTCAATTTATTTTCTTCGCACATATTTTATTTCATTTAATCATTCCCAATTACAACACTCTTTACATAGCCTCCCGACAATTGAGATTCCAAACAATCACCGGAAGAAATTTCTGCAATATCTTTTATCGCCTTGCCGTTTACACGGGTAATTGAATACCCTCTTTTCAACACATTAGAGGGATCCACATATTTCACTGTAGTTGCCGCCAAATCCAAACGCCGTCTATGCTCTGCCAAAGTTGTCATTATGCATCGTTGCATATCACGTTCCAGCCCATCCAATTGATTTCTTTCCTTTGTAAAACCTAAAGCCAACCGACTTTCCAGCCGGGAAGATGCTTGCACCAAATTATGAGATTGCTGAGCAATAAAAGCCGACGAAGCATAACTTATCTGTTGTAAAAGCATGCGCAAACCGGATTTCTTATCAGCCAGCAACGAAGAAACCGAACGTTTAAAATCAGATGTCAGCTTCAACTGCCTGGTCGTTTCCTCATGCAATAAATCCTGTACTCCATTTACAAAATCTGATTGCAACCCCATCAAATTTTCCTCCTGTTCACGAAAGGCATCTATCAAAAATACAGCTGCTGCTGTAGGTGTCTTCACTCTTAAATGTGCCACCCGATCCACAATCGTTTCATCTCGCTCATGACCGATACCGGCAATGACCGGCAATGGAAACTGAGCAATATTGGCAGCCATATCATAAGTATCAAAACTACCCAAATCTGTTTGTGAACCACCTCCCCGAATCAACACTACAACATCAAAAACCGATTCATATTCATAGATTTTATCCAAAGCTGCAATCACCGACTCTGTCGTCTTATCCCCTTGCATTACGGCAGGAAAAAGATGCACATGAAACCGGTAATGATACGAGTTATTCAGTAACTGGTTCATAAAATCTCCCAATCCGGCAGCTGTAGGTGACGATATTACAGCAACATTCTTAGGCAATAGTGGAAAAGGCAATTCACGATTCATGTTAATAATCCCTTCTGCCTCCAGCTGCTTCAAAATCTCCTGCTTTTTACGTTCCAAATCACCGATTGTATACGTTGGATCAACATCGCGAACATTCAAAGAATACCCATACAATTCATGAAACACCACCTCAACCAACAACATCACCTTCATTCCCTTACCCAATGCACGACCAGTCGTTGTCTCAAAATAAGGCTGTAGAGTACGGAATGTAAAGGCCCAGATTGTTGCACGGGCAGTAGCGATAATACTGTCATCCTCTTCCCGTTTGTCTGCCAATTGCAAATAGCAATGTCCGGAGCGATTCAACTGAATTTCGGTAATTTCAGCCGTTATCCATACTGCCTCTGGAAATCCACGCTTCAAAAATCCTTTTATTCGGGCATTCAATTCATATAGAGTCACAGCTTGCATTCTATCTCCTCATTTTATTGTTCCAACTTCACCGTATGATTCAATTCATCGATATAATCCAGCAACTCCTCTCTACCCAAACGTTTTTCTGCCGACGTCATGAAAGCAAGCGGAGTAGACTCCCAAGTATCCAACATCGCCCGATGATAATTGTCGATACAATTCAATCGCTGTGTAGTTGTCAACTTATCAGCTTTTGTAAAAACCATCACAAAAGGCACACCATTTTCCCCTAACCACTCCATAAACTCAAGGTCAATCTTTTGCGGCTCGTGGCGGCTATCCACCAATACAAACAAACAAATAAGATTCTCCCGCTTAAGTATATAATCACAAATCATCTTTTCAAATTGTCTCCGTAATCCCTCCGAAGTACGGGCATATCCATATCCCGGCAAATCAACCATATACCAGGAGTCATTTATCAAAAAATGGTTAATCAACTGCGTTTTTCCCGGACGGGCAGCGGTCTTTGCCAACTTCTTATTATTAGTCAGCATATTAATCAACGATGATTTGCCTACATTCGAACGTCCGATAAAAGCATATTCATGACGATTCGGGGCCGGACATTTAGCCACCGTTGAATTACTCATTACAAATTCAGCTTTTACTATATCCATAATCGTCTATTTAAAAAAATAAAAATTCATCTCTATTCCATTCCATCAGTCAGGCTACGGGGAATATCTTTTCCGGCTTTTTTAGATTTGACACCCAATTCGTGCAACTTTTTTGCCTGTGAAACAATATTACCACTACCAGTCTTAAGACGTCCAAGAGCCTGATCATAGACCGTTTGTGTCTTGGAAATACAATCACCGATTGTCTGAAAACTTTCAAAAAATGCAATACACTTATCATACAACCGTGCTCCTCTTTCTGCTATTTCCTGAGCATTTCGATTTTGATATTCGCGAGCCCACAAATCAGCTGTCAGTTTCAAAGACACTATCAAATTAGCCGGACTTAACAGCAACACTCGTTTCTGATAAGCATCGCTCCACAAGGCGGAATCATGTTGCATTGCTAAAACATAAGATGCTTCGTTAGGGACAAACATCATCACAAAATCAAGCGTATTATCCGCCCAATTATCATAACCTTTAGTAGCCAACTCATCAATATGCTTACGGACAGAATGTATATGCTCCTTTAAAGCCACTTCCCGTTCCGCATCCGTTTCCGCATTGCAATAATTCACATAAGCAGTCAACGACACCTTCGAATCTATAATCACCCGACGATTGTCAGGATACAACACCATGACATCCGGGCGCATAGCTTTGCCACTGTCATTATAAACAACACGATTGTCCTGATCTTTCAATGTCTCTTGAATAAAATATTCACGACCTTTTGTCAAACCAGAATTTTCCAAAATACGTTCCAGAATCATCTCCCCCCAATCTCCCTGAGCTTTGGAATTTCCTTTCAAAGCACTCGTCAAATTCGCAGCATCAATACGAATCTGATTATTCAACTGCACCAATTCAGCAATTTTTCTCTCCAATAAGGTGCGTTCAGTAGCCTCTTTATGATAAGTTTCATCAACTTTCTTTTTAAACTCTTCGATATCCTTATTCAAAGGCTGTAGTATCTTTTCAATATTCTCTCGATTGGTTTCCGTAAAACGGCGGGATTTATCCTCTAAAATCGTTCCCGCCATATTACGGAATTGTTCTGTCATCAACTGACTGATCTCGCCCATCTCCTTCTTTTGATTTGCGAGTTTATCCTCTGTCTGGCGTAAACACTCTTTCAGACGTTCCGTTTCAGAAACCAAACGCACTTTTTCCTCTTGCAGTTGTTCCCCTTTAGTGCGCAATCGCTGAACATCAGCGTCCATCATAAATAATCGGGTCTCGATGGCTTTTTTACTGCTATGTACTATCAGAAACGCCACCACCCCACCCAACAACATTCCACCTAAAAAAATGACAATCCCCATAATACACCTATTTTTCCCCTCTATTAATACTCTACCTTTTCCATTGACGCATTCCACATACGGAACTCCTCACCGCCTTCTTGCTCTTCCACTTTCAAAAAAGGGATAGAACGCTCTGCTTCCGGCATGGCAATTTCTTTATAAATAAACGAATCATCGAATCCTGCTTGCGCAGCATCTTCTTTCGTCGACGCATAATACACCTTTGCCGGACGCGCCCAATAGATAGCCCCTAAACACATAGGGCATGGCTCACAACTGGCATAAACCTCACATCCTTCCAACTGATATGTATTCAACTTACGACACGCCTCCCGAATAGCATTCACCTCCGCATGAGCTGTCGGATCGTTGCTCGGAGTCACCGAATTTCCACAAGCCGCAATCACTTCACCATCCTTCACAATGACAGCACCGAAAGGGCCACCCGTTCCATTTTTCACATTTTCCTCAGCTAAACGAATAGCCTCCTCCATAAACTTCTTCTCGTACATACCTATTTCTTATTAACATCTTTTGGAATCTTTGTTCCGGTATCTATCAATTTACCGCTATACCACAACATAAATACTCCTGCAACAACAAACGGAATACTCAAAATCTGTCCCATATCCAACACCATTCCGGCTTCCCAGGGCTCTTGAACCTCCTTTACAAATTCAATAATAAACCGGGCTGTAAATATCAGTATCAGAAACGAACCGAAAATAAAACCCATCCGTTTTTTCAAATCCGTACGCCAATAAATATGCATTAAAATAAAGAAACTGATCAAATAACAAACAGCCTCATACAACTGGGCCGGATGGCGGGGCAATTCAGGATTTTCCATACCAGAATTAACGAAACAGAATCCCCAAGGTTTTTCAGTTACAACACCCACAATCTCAGAATTCATCAAATTACCCATACGAATAAAAAAACCTGCCAACGCAATTGGAATCACAGCCCTGTCCAAAATCCAGAAAATCGACTTTTTGCTTACCTTCTTAGAATAATACCACAAACCGGCAATAATACCGATAGCAGCACCATGACTTGCCAATCCCTGATAACCGGTAAACTTAAACTCCGGAGCAAAACGCACCGGTAGAATCATCTCCAACGGATGGGCACTATAATAAGCCCAATCATAAAAAATACAATGTCCCAAACGGGCACCGATAATCGTTGCAATAGCCACATATATCCACAGCTTATCCAGCCAAGGCATTGGTACCCCCTCTGACTTAAACATCTTTTCCTCAACCTTGTATCCGAAAATAAAAGCTAA
>CAJJNP010000156.1 GCA_905193145.1 uncultured Odoribacter sp.
GATATTGAATACTATTTGTGTGGACCTCCAATGATGATTCAGGCAGTTACCAAAATGCTTTATGATCTTGGTGTTCCAGACGAAAATGTCATGTACGATAATTTCGGAGGATAATATAAAACCCCTGGCAACAGGGGTTTTATAGTTTATATACCTAGTGTAACCAAAATAAATAATTATGGAAAACCCTTTTGAAAACAAGCCGAAACGCCCCACTTTTATCACTGTACTTTGCATATTGACCTTTATCGGAAGCGGTTGGGGAACCATATCCAACCTAATATCAATATTTACCTATAATATCGGCAATACACAAATACAGATCGAACAAATAGCCAATGCTACCGAAAATTTAGATGGGAACGCAACATTTATGAACGGATTTTTCAATTCATCAATAGAAGTACTAAAGGCAATGGCAGAGCATGGCAAGAAAATCGCAATTATCAACTTGATGTTATGTTTATTGAGCCTTATCGGTGCCATTCTAATGTTCAACCTGCGCAGATTTGGCTTTTATTTCTATACTACAGCACAATGCCTGATGCTTTTCGTAACGCCCTACTTCGTCGGATTTGCGCCATTCATTTGGATCGGTATGATTTCGTCTGCCGTACCTACGGTAGTCTTTATCATTTTATATGCCGTCAATTTAAAACATATGCACTGATTTTACTTTCAATTATGAATCAAAGTAGAAATAAAAGCTACAAATACCTTGCATTCCAACAGGAATTAATATAAATTTGACACAAAATATTTAACTACCATACTATGAAAAGAGATACAGTAATATTTGATTTAATTCAAAAAGAAAGAGAACGTCAACAGGAAGGAATAGAGTTGATTGCTTCTGAAAACTTTGTAAGTGATGAAGTAATGGAAGCTATGGGTTCCTGCCTTACCAATAAATATGCAGAAGGTTATCCTGGAGCACGTTATTATGGCGGTTGCCAAATCGTAGACCAGACAGAACAATTGGCAATTGAACGTGCTTGTAAATTGTTTGGAGCTGAATACGCTAACGTTCAGCCACACTCAGGAGCTCAAGCCAATGCAGCCGTATTCTTCGCCTGCATGAAACCGGGAGATACCTATTTAGGTCTTGACTTGGCTCACGGAGGTCACCTTTCACACGGATCTCCAGTTAACTTGTCAGGAATCAACTATCATCCGATTGCATACCATGTAAAAGAAGATACCGGGATGGTGGATTATGACGAAATGGAAGCATTAGCTTTAGAACACAAACCTAAAATGATTGTATCTGGAGCATCCGCATATTCACGTGACTGGGATTTCAAGCGTATGCGTGAAATTGCAGACAAAGTAGGCGCTTTATTAATGTACGATATGGCACACCCAGCAGGTTTGATTGCTAAAGGTCTTTTGAACAATCCGTTCGAATACTGCCATATTGTAACGACAACAACACACAAAACATTGCGTGGACCGCGAGGTGGTATGATTCTGTTACCAAAAGATTTCCAGAATCCATGGGGATTGAAAACTCCGAAGGGTGAAATCAAAATGATGTCACAAGTATTGAATTTCGCAGTATTCCCTGGACAGCAAGGAGGACCGCTGGAACATGTCATTGCAGCTAAAGCTGTAGCTTTCGAAGAAGCATTGTCTGATTCTTATTTGGAATATGCTAAACAAATGCAGAAGAATGCGAAAGTAATGGCTCAAGCATTTATTGACAAAGGTTATAAAGTTGTTTCTGGAGGTACAGACAACCATTGCATGCTGATTGACTTGCGCACCAAGTTCCCGGAATTGACCGGTAAAAAGGCTGAAAATACCTTGGTAAAAGCAGACATCACCATCAATAAAAATATGGTGCCGTTTGATACTCGCTCTCCGTTCCAGACATCAGGAATCCGTGTAGGAACACCAGCCATCACTACTCGAGGATTGAAAGAGGAAGACATGAAAGTTATCGTAGACATGATTGACCGCATTCTTTCCAACCCGGATGATGAAGCAACCATTGCAGCTGTGAAGAAAGAGGTAAATGCAATGATGCATAACCGCCCGATGTTCGCATGGTAATAACATTTGCACATAACAATAAAACCGGGAGGCTTCCAAAAGGCTTCCCGGTTTCGTTTAACCAATAAAATATAAAAAAGACTTGATGAGTTTTATCCCTCCTGTACAATTAGTTATTTTTGATTTAGACGGGACATTGCTAAATACAATTGACGATTTGGCAACAAGTACCAATCATGCCTTAGAATATTATGGCTATCCAAAGCATGCACTGAGTGAATACCCATTCTTTGTAGGTAATGGCATTACCAAATTAATTGAAAGAGCCTTACCGGCAGAAGCCTGCACAGCTACTATCATCGCAAAGGTTCGGGAAGAATTTGTACGCTATTATCAACAGCATAAAACAGATTTATCTCGAGTCTACCCTGGAATCACAGAACTGCTAAAAGCTTTACACCAAGCAGGTGTCAAACTAGCAGTGGCTTCCAATAAATATCACCAGGGAACGGTTGAATTAATCCACCATTTCTTTGGAGAACATCTGTTTGATGTTGTGTTAGGACAACGAGAAAATATTCCGACAAAGCCAGACCCAAGTATCATTTATGAAATATTGGAACAAACAAAAATAAATCCGGCACACACTCTCTATATTGGAGATTCGGGAGTAGATATGCAAACAGCCTTAAACAGTGGCATCACTTCTATTGGTGTAAATTGGGGATTCAGACCCGAAGAAGAATTAAAACAAAACAGAGCCTGCTACATTGCAAAAGAAGTTTCAGATATCGCTAAAATTGCGGGAATAAGCTTATGAGCCTATCCCGTAATTACTTCTGCCCCCGTTTCAGTTATCAAAACAGTGTATTCCCATTGAGCAGATGGCATACCATCTTCTGTCAAGACCGTCCAATCATCATCGGCATCAACATATATCTTGCGTGATCCCATATTAATCATCGGTTCTATGGTAAAAACCATTCCCGGAACCAATAACATTCCTCTTCCCCGCCGCCCAACATGACTGACAAAAGGATCTTCATGAAAACGCAAACCTACACCATGACCACCATACTCCCGCACAACAGAGAAGCCGTTTGCTTCAGCATGTTCTTGAACAGCAGCACCAATATCTCCTAAAAATCTCCATGGACGTGCAGCTTCGAAACCACGCAACAAGCATTCTCGGGCCGTTTCTACCAAATGACGACACTCATCACTTACCTTGCCAATCATAAACATACGTGAGGCATCAGAATAGTAACCTCCCAAAATAGTCGATACATCAACATTGACAATATCTCCTTCTTGCAATATTACTTTTTCGGAAGGGATACCATGACATACTTCCTCATTAACAGAAGTACAAACACTTTTAGGAAAACCTTCATAATTCAATGGTGCAGGTATCGCTCCATGAGACACAGTATAATCATACACCATTTTATCAATTTCAGCAGTTGTCATTCCTGCACATATACGAGAAGCTACATAGTCCAAAACACCTGTATTCACCTCTGCACTTTTGCGAATACCTTCAATCTGAGCTTCTGTTTTTATCAATTTACGAGGCGGAACCTGATAACCTTTCGCTTTATACTCTTTGATTTTCTGCTCTATCGCAGCCCTTTTAGCAGCCTCTTCTGGAGAAAGCGGCTCTTTCATTCTGAATAAATGCATCACTTATCTAAATTAATAACACACAAAGTTATTAATATTCAAAGCAAACACAAAGTATTTATGAGATTTTCCTAAGATACCACTTCAATGTAAATACAGCAGATAAAAAAGCCAGAACATCAGAGATTGGCATGCTCCACCATACTCCATATATATTCCAATCAGCAATATAAGGAAGTGTATAAAGAAGTGGCAATAAAAACAATAATTGACGCGCCAATGACAACAAAATAGAAATTTGCGCCTTACCTATTGACTGAAAAAAATTTGTAATGACTACTTGAGCTCCAACAAGAGGGAAACAAAGAATCGCTATTCTTAAACCTGATGATGCCAATCCATTTAAAGCAGCATCATCAGAAAACATTCCTACTATGCTTATAGGGAATAATTCACTCAATAACCATCCTATCGTCATAATACTCACAGCGACACCTATCACTCTATGCAATGTCTGCCGCACCCTGTCAAAATGCTCTGCACCATAATTATATCCAACAATAGGCTGCATTCCTTGAGTCAATCCTATAATAACCATCAAAAAAAGTGTCGCAATCCTATTCACAATACCATATGCTCCAATAGCAAGATCTCCTCCATAAGTTTTAAAACTATGATTAACAACAATCACGATTGCTGCTGCACAAACATTAATCAAAAATGGAGCCATCCCTACTGAAAATATAGCAGCAACTATCTTGATTCGCAAGTAATAATACCCCCGTTTAAAATGAATATAACTAGACGAACTAAAAAAATGTTTTAACACCCAAAATAATCCACAAGTTTGTGACAAAATGGTTGCTGTTGCAGCTCCCCGAATCCCCCAACCAAAATAAAAAATAAAAATTGGAGCCAAGACCAGATTCACACCAACTGTTAACAAAGAGGACAACATCGCTTTTTGAGGATAACCGGTTGCACGCATCACATTATTTAATCCTATAAAAAGAAAGGATATAACATTTCCCATCAATATCACCTTCATAAAATCACGTGCATAGGGTAAGGTAGCTTCACTTGCTCCAAAAAAAATAAGAATTTCATCTAAAAAATAATAGGTCAAACTACCAAAACAAATCCCTGCAACAATACATAAAAACAATACATTATGCAATACCTCTGTTGCTTTATTATCATCTTTTCGACCTAAATAAATAGAACTAATAGCAGCACCTCCCACACCGATTAGTGTACAAAATGCTATAACCAAATTCATTAATGGGAAAGTTAAGGCCAAACCAGAAAGAGCCAAAGGTCCTATACCATGTCCGATAAAAATACTGTCAATAATATTATACAATGAAGTTACTGTCATCGCAATAATGGCAGGAATTGAATACTGCAACAATAATTTACCAATTGGAGCTGTTTCCAATATATGTGGACTCTTACTTGCTACCATAAAGAAAAGCACTTTACCGATATCTCCTCAGATATGACTCAAATTAATCGCACGAAAATAAACAAAATTCGCTATCTTTGTACTTCCTATACTAAAAACCTTAAATAATATGCTATTCACCAAAAAATACATCCTGCGAGTTGCCGGTCCTATACTTGTAAGTCTACTGATGGAACATCTTATCGGAATGACAGACACAGCATTCCTCGGCCGGGTTGGAGAGATTGAATTAGGCGCCTCTGCCATAGCAGGTATCTACTACTTAGCCATATTCATGCTAGGCTTTGGATTTAGTATAGGAGTACAAATTTTAATCGGACGTCGAAACGGTGAAAAAAACTATGCGGCTATCGGACCTATTTTCACGCAGGGATTGCTATTCCAACTTACCTTAGCAGCCCTTCTTTTCGGAATGTCACATTGGGTATCTCCTATTATTTTAAAATCCATTTTACAATCAGAACATATATACGAAGCTACATTAAGATATCTAGATTGGCGCGTTTACGGCTTCTTTTTTTCTTTCACAGCATTTATGTTCCGGGCATTTTATGTCGGAATTGCTAATACAAAAACGTTAACCATGAACTCTATAGTCATGGTCGGCACAAACATTTTACTCAATTACATCTTAATTTTCGGCAAATTTGGCTTACCGGCCCTAGGCATCGCAGGAGCGGCCATTGCTAGTAGTATATCAGAAATGGTGTCTCTTATATTTTTTATCATATACACTAGAACAAAAATTGACTACAAACGCTACGATCTATTTCACTTTTCAAAATTACAGCCTCACTTACTTAAGCGTATTTTAAATATTTCAATTTGGACCATGATACAAGCATTTATCTCCATTAGTACTTGGTTTCTTTTTTTCATCGCTATAGAACATCTCGGAGAACGTTCATTAGCTATTACAAATGTATTACGCAATGTATCATCATTTTTCTTCATCATTGTCAGTGCTTTTGCCACAGCAGCCAGTTCATTGGTCAGCAACTTGATGGGAGCAGGACAACAAGAAGAAGTTATTCCAACCTGCAAGGCTGTTAGCATAGTATGCTATTGCTTTGTTTTACCCCTAATTTTATTAATGGCACTATTTCCACAAACAATCATGCGCATATATACAGATAACAAAGAATTAATCCAAACAGCTGTACCATCGTTTTATGTCATGATTTGCGTCTACCTCATCAGTGTTCCAGCAAACATCATGTTCAATGCTGTTTCCGGAACCGGAAACACTCGTATATCACTATGGATTGAACTTTTTGCTTTAGTTGGCTATGTTTCTGCAGTAGTTTATATCGTTATGATTCTACGGGCCAATATTGCCATTTGCTGGACAACAGAATATGTGTACCTTCTTTTTATGGGAAGTCTTGCCTGCTGGTATATGTACAGCGGGAAATGGAAATTAAATAAAATATAACCAGTCTGTTAGCAGTCGAGAACTAATCCATTCACTTAATAAATAACCAGGATGTCTTCGAATACACAACCAATCATTATCCAAATCCATAATAGCCTGATAACAATCTTTTTGTAAAGACTTTTTTTCTGCCAACAATTGTTCCAATGGGGAATTAAATTTTATTCTCTTTTTCATCATCATGCATTTGAAAAGATCTTATAATCAAATTAATAAACACTAGTCGAATTTTATATCGAGCCAAAATAGAACACATCGTCAAAAGAAGATAAAGTCCACCTACCACTAAAAAACCCAAAGCCACATTATTTAGCAAATTTCCAAGAAAAAATCCTAGAGCTACAAACAAAAACAATACAGTGAAAAAAGCAAACAACAATATAACTAAACCATAAGATAAAAATGCCAGCACTCGTGCTATTTTCTCTACAACTGTCAGCCTCAGTATTCTAATTTTCAAATCTATAAATACTGTAATATCATCTCTTACTTTCTTCAGAATTTGCTCAGCATCGTTCTCCATCCCTACTCCTCCCTAGTTCTCGACATCTACTTTCGACTTCAGTATCTCCAATTCATTACGCAAAGCTCTCAATTCATCCTCCCATTCTTCAACTTTCACCTCTGCACGTTCTGCGTAATCACAAACATTTGCAGCTGCCTTTCTTCTCATCTTAGAAAATGCAGAGCGCACACCCTCCTTAATTCCATCGCCCATTTCATGCATATTGTCGCCTAATTTTTTCCTGTTATCATCTGTTACCAAATAACCAACAACAACCCCAACCAAGGTTCCAACGCCTAATCCCAATAACAATTTTGAAGTTTCGTCTTTCATAATACCTGTATTTTAAATATACAGTGTATACGACTCTTTCATACAAATAGTTTCAAAATAAATATTTCAATCACGACTGCTACCTCCTGCAATATCCAATAATTCAGAAGTTATTCCTTGTTGACGCAACTTATTATACTCCAATTGTAATCCACTTAATAATTTGATTGCATTATCATTAGCCATTTGCATTGCTAAAATCCGAGCAGCTTGTTCTGAAGTACGGCTAGACATATACATTTCATACATTTGTGCATTCAAAAGCAATGGATATATAGTCTCTAAAATTTGCACCGCCCCGGGCTCCAAAATATACCACGGCATATTTTCAGAAGATAACTTAACTGATTCAACGTCTGCATCCAACGTTACAGGCAAGAAACACCTTAAACGCAGGAATTGTACCCCCATACTTTTATAGTAGGTATATAACACTTCAACCTTATCATAGTATCCGCTTAAAAAATCTTTCTGCAAAATAGCAACCAATTGACGAGTTGCTGTAACGAAATCTTTAATTTCAAATGCCTCTGGATGTCCTATAATTGAAATACCCTTGATTTTATGAATATCAGACTGGATCTTCTTGCCAATAGCAATTACATGAATATTC
>CAJJNP010000157.1 GCA_905193145.1 uncultured Odoribacter sp.
TTTTGCTTGCTAAAGAACTGGTAAACGATTCTGTATGTCATCTAGGTGTGATGGATATAGCCGTGAAAAGGAATGCTTATGGAACACAGATTGATAGCTTCAAAGTGGACGTTAAGATTCCTGAGATAAGTGAGAATCCGGTGCCGCTGGTTTTTATCCGTGCTCCTTATATAACGGAAGTAAGAGGTAATGTAGAAGTTTTATGTCGTGTGGATGATAACATTGTTGCAGCACGTGAAGGTAATATGCTGGCCACTTCTTTCCATCCAGAATTGACAGAGAATTCTGCTTTTCATCAATATTTTGCAGACATGTGTAAAAAATAAACGAAGTAGCTTTAAGCTACTTCGTTTATTTTATTCTTGAGCTCCGAATTCCATCAAATATGCTTTGATAAAAGCATCGATTTTTCCATCCATAACGCCTCCTACATCCGAAGTTTGGTAATTGGTTCGGTGGTCTTTAACCCGGCGGTCGTCAAATACATAACTGCGTATTTGAGAGCCCCACTCTATTTTTTTCTTGTTGCTTTCAATTTTTTGCTGTTCTGCCATACGGCGTTGTAATTCCATATCATAAAGCATGGAGCGCAGCAAGCGGAGAGCATTTTCACGATTGTCCAATTGCGAGCGGGTTTCTGTGTTTTCGATCAATATTTCACGGACTTCTCCGGTATCCGGATCTTTGTAATTGTATCGCAGACGGACTCCGGTTTCCACCTTGTTTACGTTCTGACCTCCGGCGCCTCCTGAACGGAATGTGTCCCAACTGATATCTGCCTGATTTATGGCAATTTCGATTGAGTCGTCTACCAATGGTGTGACAAATACAGAGGCAAATGAAGTCATTCGCTTACCTTGGGCATTGAATGGGGAAACTCTCACTAATCGGTGTACTCCATTTTCGCCTTTAAGATATCCATATGCGAAATCTCCTTCTAGCTGCATGGTCACGGTTTTGATGCCGGCTTCATCTCCTTCTTGTAGGTTGCTTACTGTTAGTTTATACCCATGAGCTTCTGCCCAGCGCATATACATTCGCATCAGCATGGAAGCCCAATCCTGACTTTCTGTACCTCCAGCTCCTGAGTTGATTTTTAATACACAACTCATTTGGTCGGCTTCGCCTTGAAGCATATTCTTAAGCTCCAGATTCTCTACCAGCTCAATTGTTTCTGCATAGTGAGCATCTACTTCTTCTTCTGTGGCTTCGCCTTCTTTGGCGAATTCAAACAATACATTTAAATCTTCCACAGAGCGAGTGACAGCTTCACAACCTTCAATCCAGCCTTTTAACTCGCGGACCTTTTTCATCACCTTCTCTGCATTTTTTGCGTCGCTCCAAAAATCCGGTGCCTGAGTCCGCATTTCTATCTCTTCTAATTCTATCTTTTTGCGGTCGATGTCAAAGATACCTCCTCAGAGCGCCACCGCGTTCTTCAACTGACTTCAGTTGATCTATTGTAATCATATACTGGTATTTGTTGTTAAAATTAATCATTTATCTCCCGGAATCAGCGGGCACGGCAGCCGATTGAGGCTGGGCCGTGCGCAATAATGCCGGATTATAAATACTTTCTACTTTGTTTTTTATCTTGTGTGCCAGCTCTTTCTGTCCGGCTCCCATAGCAATTTCAAACAGCATCTGGATGACACGCATGCTGATGTTTTCTTCCTGCTGTATTCCTGCTGTATTTGCAAATTTAGGTGACAGAGAATTGGTGTATCTCAACATTTGGTAGTTGTTTTCTGCCAATTCCAACAGCAGATGATTTGCTTTTTCCGTAGCTCCCAATGTGTAATACAATGGAATGTAATTCAGTAGGGTATTGTCTACCGGTACTTGAGTGATAGGGAGCTCTTCCATACATTTGTCCAAAACTGCAATTGCTTTTTCAGGCTTGCCTTCGGCATGTAATTGTTCCGCAAGGCGCAGGAATGTATTACGATATTTCATGACGGCAATTGTATTGTCGTGGAAATAATCGATGTTTACTTTTGGATCTTTGATATTTCCCCATTCGAACTTATTCATTAAGTTGTCATAGAGAATATCCGAGTCAATCCGACCATAATCCATGAAGCCTGTATCTTTTGTTTCAAGTGGAACCAGACGATACGCTGCGCCTTCCAACTGGAAATATTTTTCCAAGCCGAGATAAGCCTCTGTGCCCATACCTACACCAAAGTAGATCGGACGTTCCCAGTTGGCATTGGCGATGATATCCAGCACCATTAATTGTGATTTGTTTAAGAAGTTGCCTTTTAAATCAAGTGGCAGTTCTTTCAAAATCTTATTGGCGTTTTCTGGTTTGACGATTCCATTTGCCACTACTTTAGCTGAATCTACCGGAATAATCAATCTACGTGTCGGTATATAATCGATAGGCTCGGAATATCCTGTCAGTTTGGTTTGTGGTAAATCACTGGCAACAAATTCCATTACCTCTTTCAGTGTGGCTTGTTTATAATGTTCGACAATGGCCACTTGGTCTCTGATACCTTCGCGATATTGGTTTCGTTTGAATGAAATGGGCACAGCAGGAGTCTCGTAAGCCTGACGTTTTAATTGGTCGATATACCAAGAGCCAAGCAACAGACTTAAATTCACGATTCTTACATCCCGGCGATACCCCTCTACTTCCTGGGCATACCACAAGGGGAATGTGTCATTGTCTCCGTAGGTAAAGAGTATGGCATTGGGGGCACATGAATTCAAATAATTCTTTGCATGAGCGACAGTTGCGTAACGTCCGGCACGACTGTGGTCATCCCAGTTTTGTGCAGCCATGTTCACCGGAACTGCGAAAAGGCATACGATTGTCACGGCAACAGCTGTCTGGGCTGTATTGGCTTTCTTCAGTTTCGAATTGAGGAATTCCCAAATGGAAAGCACTCCCAAGCCAATCCAGATAGAAAAGGCATAGAACGAACCTGCATAGGCATAGTCCCGTTCGCGTGGTTCCATCGGAGGTTGGTTCAGGTAGACAATAATGGCAATACCGGTTAGGACAAAGAGCATCATGACAATGGAGAAGTCCTGTTTGCCTGTGCGTCCTTTGCGATACTGATAGAACATGCCTAACAGACCTAAAATAAAGGGAAGCATATAATATTTATTATACCCTTTTTCAGACTTCAGTGTATCAGGTAATTCATCTTGATTTCCGAGGCGGATTTCATCAAGGAATTTGATACCGGTAATCCAGTTTCCGTGGGTAATTTCTCCATTTCCTTGGATATCATTCTGCCGGCCGGAGAAGTTCCACATAAAATAGCGCCAATACATGTGTCCCAATTGGTAGTTGAAGAAATATTGCAAGTTATTTCCAAAACTGGGACGGGTGATTGATTCACCGTTTACCGTGTAGGTCGGTCCGTTGTTTTTACCTCCCCAAGCCTGATATTGTTGAGGGTAATAAGGACGTGAACTGCTGTGCATTCGCGGGAAAATGCCGCAGAAGCGCTTGTCATATTCTAGTTTTTGCTTATGTCCTATTACATCATATACACCGGTTTCTTTGTTTTGGTAGTAGATAGGTTCTCCGTCTTCGTAAGCTACGACAGGTGCATTATAATAGGCTCCATACAGGAGCGGAGAGTCTCCATACTGTTCGCGGTTAATATAGGATAACAGTGAGAAAACATTATCCGGACTGTTCTCGTCAATGATGGGGTCGCTTAACGAGCGGATAACAACCATTGAATAAGAAGAATAGCCAATTAAAATGACCATAAAACAAGTGAGGATGGTATTCCATATCGGCATTCCTTTTTTTAATGTATAGCGAATACCCCAAGTCAATGCACCGATAATAAGCAGTACATATACGACAACTCCGGTGTTGAATGGCAGACCCATGCCATTGACAAATACCAGTTCAAACCAGCCTGCTATTTTGATGACGCCAGGAATCAGCATAAAGTTGACAAAGCCAAGAATCACCAGAGATAACAATCCGGTTTTGACAATACCTCTTGGAGTCGGTTTGTATTTCTTGAAATAGTAAACAAATACAATAGCCGGTATAGCCAGCAAGTTCAGCAAGTGTACTCCGATGGAGAGTCCAACCAAGTAGGCGATAAACACCAACCAGCGGTTGGCATACGGCTCGAATGCGACATTCTCCCATTTCAAAATGGCCCAAAACACGATGGCTGTAAATAGCGATGACATGGCATAAACCTCGCCTTCAACGGCCGAAAACCAAAAGGTGTCGGTGAATGTATAAGTTAATGAGCCGATTAAAGAGGCTCCTAAAATGGCAAACATTTGTCCTAAAGTCATCTCTTCACCTTCTTTTACGACAATTTTCCGAGCCAAGTGGGTAATGGACCAAAATAGGAATAGAATAGTAAATCCTGAACACAATCCCGACATGTAATTAATCATCAGAGCCTGCGTATCCGCTGAGGGAGCAAAAATGGCAAACAGCCGGGAAATAATCATAAATAAAGGTGCTCCGGGAGGGTGCCCCACTTGCAATCCGACAGATGTAGCTATGAATTCACCGCAATCCCATAGGCTGGCTGTCGGTTCAGCCGTGAGGATATACGTAAGGCTGGCAATAACGAATGCAACCCATCCGGTTACACGGTTAATGAGCCTAAAGCTTAGATTTGGATGGTCTTTTATAGTGTACATATTCATAATAAGGATAATTTTCCTGTTTCAAATTGCGTAAAATGCTGCCAAATATACGCATATATGGCGAATAAAACACGAAAATAATTATTTTACCCAATTTTTCTTCATTTTGTTTGCAGATTAAAAAAATGCTCGTATCTTTGCACCCGTCAATAACGACACATCCACCTTGTCCCATTGTGTAATGGCAGCACAGCAGGTTTTGGTTCTGTCAGTCTAGGTTCGAATCCTAGTGGGACAACAAAGAGTGGATGCCCAAGTGGTGAAATTGGTATACACGCTAGTTTCAGGTACTAGTGGCTTCACGGCCGTGTAGGTTCGAGTCCTATCTTGGGCACATTTAAAGTTCTTCATTGCAAGATTGGATTTGCCCAGGTGGTGAAATTGGTATACACGCTACTTTGAGGTGGTAGTGGTCGAAAGGCTGTGCAAGTTCGAGTCTTGTCCTGGGCACAAAGATAACATTTCCAATACGTAAAGACGCTGTTTTTCAGCGTCTTTTTTTGTTTTATGATGTTTCCGAAAAGGCGGGAAATATCATAAAAAAGGTCTACATTTGGGTCTCCATAAAAATTGCGATATGACGGTAACTTTTATTTTCTTGTTTTATACTTTTTAATGTTTCTTTTCTTAAAAAAGAGAACACCGCAATAGATGTCCTCCTCTCAAATTATCATCTTAAATCCGATAACTACACCAGTCGGAGATTCATGAATTCCTTCCCCAATACATGTATTCCGTCTTCAATCCTCTTCAATTGTGCCTCCGAAATATACGTTCCGCCGCTCCTGTACTGCCTCATCAGTGCCTCATTGATCCCCAGATATCTCGCCAATGCACTCACATTAATCATACTGTAATACTCGAACAGTGATGCCACGTCAAACCGGAACACCGGATCCTCTTCTAATCCTGCCGGCAACGGCAACCCTGCCTCTCTGCATGCCTCCGCAGTCTCCTGCATCGAAGTGAAGAAATCATCCTTTGCCTCTGCTACTGTACCTCCCGTACCAATTAAAGACAATCCCTCGCAATCCGTATTGTAGGCAATATAACTCCCATCTTTTTGTTTTTCAATAGATACATTCATAACTATATTATTTAGATAATTTGTGAAATCAGATTAAAACCCGATTTCACTTTTCAGTTTTTTCATCAATCCCGGTCGCACCTC
This sequence comes from uncultured Odoribacter sp., assembly GCA_905193145.1. Next base: position 5,822 of record CAJJNP010000157.1, read on the forward strand.
CTGTGACCAGTGCCGCTCCAGCAAAATGACTTTCCCGGTCTCCTTGTGCACGTAAATATCATGCCGGCTTCCATGTTTCAGGAAAACAAAACCGTGTGCCACCGCTTTCTTCTTCATCTCATTCCAGTTCATGAACTCTGTGTTTTTATTTTTTTTCACTCTACAAATATATAGCATTTTCGTAATATATGTAAACATTTCACTCTATTTTTCTTTCAATTTTTTTTCAATTCTGTCGGCAGGAGATAGAAATTGGGAGTGAGCAGCACTATTAATTACCGTAGGAAAGACCGATAATGGTTATTGTGCCGGCTGTGATTTATTGCCGGGATGGGTGGTTGCTGTTATGGGAGGATTCAAGGAGTTGCAGTCGGAGGTGTTAGACAGTATTAAATTTTACATTGAATGTGCAGAAAATGATGGGGAAGAGTATCCTCCGATATTTGATGGAGAATATCAGCTAGAGTATAAATCTGATGTTGAATCATTGTTATCGGTGTATCAAAAGATTTTTATAAAGTCAGCATTGGAGCATCTGACTGGTATCAATCAGGGGCAACTCAGTCATTATGCATGTGGGTGTGTAAAACCGAGACGGGAGCAAGCGATGAAAATTGTGAATGCATTACACGAATTGGGCGAAGAATTAAAAATGATAACTGTTTAGGATTTCTCGACATATCTGAGGCGGGTTTGCGGGTGGACGAAAGTCTGCCCGTTTTTTTATTTATAGCATGATAATTTGAAGGCATATATTTATCCTATATATCAGGATTGATTGAATTGACTGGAAACTCTTTAGTGTATATTGTTTTTTCTTTTGTACCTCTTTTGCATTCCTCTTGCTCCCCTCCCTCTCATTTATATGACAAATATAAGACAACTATATCTTAAATATATATCAAAGATAAGCTTTTGTTATCTTTGATATGATTTTGAGATGAATTTATCTTTAATGAATCTATAATGTTGGAGAGGGATAATTGGTATATGGATAGGTAAAATATTCGGAATATAAAAAAACTGCCCCGGAAAGCAGAGTTCCCGGGGCAGTCGGTATGATTGATATTGGACGATTATTTTATAACGTTCAATTTTTTACCAATCTTGATGAAGGCTGCAATAGCACGGTCTAACTGTTCGCGGGTGTGAGCAGCAGACAATTGGATGCGGATGCGAGCCTGTCCTTTCGGTACAACCGGATAATAGAAACCGGTTACATAAATATTTTCTTTCTGCAATTCAGCTGCAAATTGTTGTGACAATACTGCATCATAAAGCATCAAGGCTGCAATAGCTGATTCCGACGGTTTGATATCAAAACCTGCTTCTTTCAATTTGCCACGGAAATATACAGCGTTGTCCATAACACGGTCACGCAACTCGGTGCTTTCCATCAACATGTCGAAAACAGCAATTGAAGCTCCGCAAATAGCCGGAGACAATGAGTTGGAGAACAAATAAGGTCTTGAACGTTGACGCAACATTTCGATAATCTCTTTTTTACCGGTTGTGTAACCGCCCATAGCTCCACCCAGAGCTTTTCCAAGGGTTCCGGTAAAGATGTCGATACGGTCCATTACGCCGTTGTATTCTGCAGAACCACGTCCTGTCTCGCCAATGAAGCCGGCTGCATGGCTGTCGTCAACCATTACCAGAGCATTGTATTTGTCTGCCAGATCGCAGATTTCTTTCAGGCGAGCGATATCACCGTCCATTGAGAATACTCCATCGGTTACGATGATACGGAAACGCTGTGCTTGTGAAATTTTCAACTGCTCTTCCAGATCTTCCATGTTGGCATGTTTGTATCTGTAGCGAACAGCTTTACAAAGACGTACACCATCAATGATAGAAGCATGGTTTAATTCATCGGAGATGATGGCATCTTCCTGGCTGAACAACGGTTCGAAAACACCACCGTTGGCATCAAAGCATGCAGCATATAATATAGTGTCTTCTGTGCCGAAGAATTTAGAAATCTTAGCTTCCAATTCTTTGTGAATGTCCTGGGTGCCGCAGATGAAGCGTACAGATGACATTCCGTAGCCACGTGCATCCAATGCTTTCTTGGCACCTTCGATTACTC
>CAJJNP010000158.1 GCA_905193145.1 uncultured Odoribacter sp.
ATTGCAATGAGTGACCTTCTAATGGAATGTCTTTTCCAAATAATCCTAGTGCTTGTAAGCCAAAAATAGTACTAGTAGGTCGCTCAATGGCTTTACGATAGCTTTCCACCCCTTCTATTTCATTCCATTTATCTAATTTATTTTTCGAATAAGTCATATTGGCTCCGACTGTGTATAAAAAGTCCCGCCCGATATTTCCTTTCCAGTTGATTGCAACATCTATACCTTGATTAGTCACCTGACCGATATTTTCATACATTGTATAATTTCCTGCTATAGCAGCATATTGGGTATTATTTACTCCAATGATGTCTTTTCTACATTCATGGAAATAATTAAGTTCTGTGCTTAAACGATTATTAAAGAATAACCCTTCGATACCAATATTAAACTCTTGAGAGTATTCCCATGTTAAATCAGGATTTCCCCAGCGAGCTAAACTAACTTTATGATCTGTTTGATCCTGGAAGAAGTTATAGTTACCATTATTATTCCAACCAGTTTGATACAAGAAGAATCCAGTATTACCTGTATAGCCTAATACACCGAAACTTGCTTTTAGCTTCAGGAAGTTAACAGCTTTTGCTTCTTTCATGAAACTTTCGTTAGAAATTATCCATGAAGCTCCTACAGCCGGAGAAAAGAAAAAACGATCGTTTTTATCAAATTTGTTGGACCCCATACCAGCCAGAGTTAGCTCGGCTAGATAGCGTTTGTCATAACTATAGTTTAAACGCAGAGAGATGTTGGCATCTTTAAAATCTTGTGTCATTCCTGTCATCTCATTCTTTGTATACCGGAATGCGCCAATTGCTGAAAAGTCATGCACTCCTAATGTGCGTTCATATCCTATATCTGCACGCATACCAAAATAGCGGTAGGTATTATTGGAGGCTATCTTTTGCGTTTTGGGCAAATCCAGCTTTTTCATCTGTGTATATCGGGTGATAGTTTCACCGTCTAAATCACTATAAGTGTCAATGGCATAGGTCGGATAAGTATTCCTTAATTCTTGACGTAAATAACTATAATTGTCAAAAGTTACATAAGCATTAAATGTCAATCCCTTAACGTATTTATTGAAGTCAAAATTTGCTCCAAGGTTTGTCTGGCTATTTACATACCTTTCGGAGGTGTCACCTCCATAAACCATATCTGCATATAAATTGTCTACTATCCGTGTGCTGGCTCCGAAGAATGGCGTGCCATCTTCATTGGGGGTAAACTGTCCCGATAATGTTTCATTAGGAATAATGAAAGGGTACTCATTGGGACGATTAGAAGATAATGTACTGAATATGCCAGCACCATCTTTTGCTCCCCAGTTTTTCAGTTCCACACGAGCTGCAACATCTGCTGTTACAGTAAGAAAATCGGTGATTTTAATATCCAGATTACCACGTGCATTCATACGGTGTAAAGCCGAACGTTCTCCAACTTTTTCTAATCCGGAACCACCAGTATATCCACCAACTAATGCGTATTTCACACCTTCATTACCTCCATTAAACTCAATTGTACCTTTTCGGTAGATATTTTGGTTTAATAAGAACTCATTGTAATAATCAACATTTGGATACAATACATCATTGACTCCACTACTATTTCTGTATCCTTCTAATTGCGTGTCAGTATAATAAGGATTCATCCCATCGTTTATACGAGCTTCATTAAACAATTTTGAATAGTTGTAGGAATCCAGATATTTAGGTACACGTGTAGAGGGTTGTACACCGTATTCTACCCCGACACGAACAATTCGTTTATGGGCTTCTCCTCTTTTAGTACGTACCAAAACCACTCCGTTTGTGGCGGCTGCTCCATACAGGATTTTGGCTGTAGCATCTTTTAAAACTTCGATGGATTCTATTTCTTCCGGTAAAATATCATCTATCGGGCGTTCTATTCCGTCAATAATAACCAAGGCTGTATTTGTTCCATTATTGTGTTGTCCGCGTACATATAATGTTGATGTGTTATAGCCCAAGCCGCCATCACCGGAAATAGCAATTAGCCCGGCAGCCTGTCCTTGTAAGGCATTGGATAATTGTAAATCAGGGTATTTTAATACATTTTCCATAGATAACTTGGATACTGTACCTACCAGGTCCCGCTGATACGTTTTTCCACCGTCTGCACGTTCGTGTATGTCCCTTTCTGAAGCATATAGATCTTCATTTTGTAATTTGATGACAGTGGGCTGTTCTTTTGCGAGGTTTATTACAACATCTTTATAACCGAACGCTTCAATTAATAAGGTTCCATCAGCTTTTGTTTTGAGTGCAAATTTTCCATTTGCATCTGTATAGTTTATAATAGAACCTTCACCGCTCAATACTGTTACTCCGCTTAGCGGTTTACCTGTGTTGTCTGTCACCAGCCCTTTCACTTCAATAAGGGCTGTTTTTTTCTTTTTAGGTTTATCCTGTGCTTCTAGCGAAGTGGCTATGCCGGATAATATAGCAGTGACAAACAGAATAAATATGAATTTATTATATCTTTTCATTTGATTAAGCCATTTTAATTACCAATATGGGTTTTGTTGCAAATTATTCAATGCGTCTACGTCATGTTGAGGCAAAGGATACCAGTAATTCTTCTTTGTAAAAGAACGCACTTCCGGAGTTATATCAATTTGTTCATAATCATAAGTCAATGTAGACTTGTCCGTGATACTTCCATGGTTAGATTCTCGTGGTGTGAATAATGCTCCCTTAATAGGATAAGTATCCTTGAATGTTTCTTCCAAGATCATCCAACGGCGGATATCCCACCAACGATGATTTTCAAACATTAATTCTACGGCACGCTCACGGCGATAAGCTTCACGGAATTTATCAGGATCGGCTACAATATCTGATGGCAGATCTGTTAAGCCAATTCGTCTGCGAAGAATATTAATAGCTTCTGCAGCTGATATAGGACATCCCTCAATAGTTGCCGTAGCACTTCCGCAACCCTCGAATAGCGCTTCTGCATAATCTAAATAAATTTGCGAAGCACGGATATATATGGTGAGGAAGCGATAGTCCCACCAACAGTTTGGATTGTTCTTTTCAAGATACTGATTGCATTCCGGCCACATGAACTTTTTACACATAAATCCTGTGAACATTCGTTTGTTGCAGTCTTTTTGAGTTAACATGTGCTGATAGGCTGCTCCTCCTTTGTAGGTTGTAATGTAATAGGTACGTCCATCAGCGTAATGTCCCCAAGTTGTTCCAGGTAAAAGGATGTTGTTATAGAAACGGGGATCACGATCCTCAAATGGCTTATGGTCATAGTCAAGTGCATAGCCGCTTCGTGGGTCATCAATCGGGTAATAAATACCGTCTGCTCCCTTCTTGTCAAACATATTGACTATGTTCAAACTTGGGCAGCACATGGAATTTCCATCTGGTCCCGAACCGAATGCAAGATCCTCATATTGCCAGAATGTGCGGATAGTGCGTTTTTGGTTTTGATTAGCAGCGTTAGGAAATTGTCGCTTGACCCAAATGTACTCCGGTTGATGTACAGGTGGATATTTAAAATAGAAAACATTCGTATATTCTTCTTTACTAGCCAAACCATAGGGATAAGGGGCAGACTTGCTTCCATCCATATAACGTATTACTTCATAAGCGGATTTTGCTGCGGATTTTGCGCGTTCCGTGTCATAGCCTTTGTTTTCTGTAGAATTTAAATTATTCTGCATCAATGGACTTGCATCAAACAACTGTGTCCATTCTTTAAGTGCCATTGCTGCAATTTTTGTGGGTCTTCCATAGTTTGGATCATCCCAACTGTCAGGTAACATGTAGATTGCTTTTTGTATATCTTCCATCATCCAATCGTGTGATTCATGGTAGGTCATACGGGGAATATCATCATCTCCACCTTCAAAGACCTTGTCAATAATAGGCATTCCCCCATATCTTTTAATTATCTGAAAGTAGAACCAGGAACGATAGAAATAAGCTTGTCCCAGAATCTCATTTTTTTGTTCAGGTGTCAAAGGAGCCTTATCGATATCATTAATAATGCGGTTATTGATACGCAACGCCTTATATGATCGAGATATAGCTGTACTTCCGGCATTACCGATTTCGAAAGTCTTATTTGACTTGGCATTACTTAACCAGTTTCCGGAATGTAAAGTAAAAACGGCAGATGAATTATCTGTGGTTGCCATCTCGTCTGCAAAGAGACCGACAAATGCGCGTCCATTTTCCCAATTATCCATTACCATAACATTTTCCAATTGGTTGAAAGATTGATCTAAGAAACCTCGTAAGGAATAGTAATCCCTAAAGATATCATCTTCTGTCAATCCTACATCTTCCCTTTTATCTAAGAAGTCTTCACAGCTTGTCATCCCACCAAGAATGAAAACTGAACAGATATATAATAATACTTTTCTCATCTTTATTTCTTTTGAATATGATTAAAATGAAACTCTTAGTCCTAAAGTGTAAGTACGGACAATCGGATAGCTGCCTACACCTCCTGTTTCAGGGTCCACGCGTTTGTCCCCTTTCCAGAAGGTTAGTAAATTATTCCCGTTCATGTAAACCTGAAGATTAGAGATATGTGCTTCACTCAACCATTTTTTAGGGAATGTATATCCTATCTCCATGTTCTTTAATCGTATATACGAATAGTCGGAATAACGATAAGTACTTTCCACTTTATTGTATGTATTGTTCAAGTGTGTAGCAGGTCGCATAACACCCGATGAGTTAGCTGTTTCCGGAGTCCATCGTTCCATAGACTTTGGTTGAACGCGTATATTTGAAGCGGGAAAATCCCACAGATATTGGTCAAACTGTAACTTGTATATATTGCGTGGCGAATAGAGCATTGCACTGAAGTTAAGTCCTTTCCAATTGAACCCGAAAGAAAATCCGATGGTAGTCAATGGGTAATTCAATTCGTCTACAACTACCTTGTCGTTTGAGTTGATTATTCCGTCTCCATTGAAGTCTATATAGATAAGGTCTCCCGGAATTACTTGCGATGCTGTAGTACCATTTATAGCTGTTTGTGCGTAATTGAACACATCGTCTATCGAACCATAATTACCGATCGCAATAAAACGGTTTTGATAATCAATCGGTTTACCTGCAGCTTTCAAGTGCTCATCCGCATTTCTAGGATCATCTTTATAGACAATCCGGTTTTCGCTGGCTGCAAAAGTTAAAGCTCCCCAGTAATTAAAATTACGTCCGATTTTGTCATTCCAGCGTAACTCTAATTCTAAACCATGATTTTTCGTTTCTCCTCGGTTGATAGCGTTAAAAGTAGCTCCTACAATGGAAGATGTGGTTTGTGGAGTCATTAGAATATCTTTACGATTCTCTTTAAATAAATCCAAAGTTAAATCTAACTTATTCCATAAGCCAATTTCTATTCCAAAGTTATGTTTAGTCGCTTTTTCCCATGTTGAAGTCAAGTTAGCAATATCTCCTTCTGTATAGAGCGGGCTATGTGTGACTCCTTGTGTATTTCCTAATTCAATACTTCCTAAAGAATTAAATAATTGGATGTAATTCCAACGTGCAGCAGCTGCATCACTACCGACTTTTCCGTATGAATATCTAAATTTTAGGTTAGTCAGCACATCTCCAACATGTTTCTTTATAAAAGGTTCTTCTGAAGCACGCCATCCCAAAGAATAGGAAGGGAACAGGCCGAAGCGTTGCCCTCGGGCAAATTTTTCCGAACCTGTATAAGAGATATTCATCTCTGCCAAATAACGTTCTTTCCAGTTATAAGTAACACGTCCCACCCATTCTTCACGATAACTTGGGAATTTGATAACTTTATCATCTTTTAAATCAGATACTTGACGATTCATCAGAGCTAATGCTGTTACATTATGACTCCCGAATGAACGATTATATTCCACAGAGAATTCGTAATATAACTTACGATTATAACCATCCAAATTGTCATAAGAAACGTTGGGAGGTAGTTCAATATCCTCATCATTTGGCCATCGTTTTTCCAAAATCATGGGGTAAGTGAGAGAACCATCTGCATTGACTGTCGGATTAGAATAATCATATTCGCGATGGTATTTAATAATACTGTTTCTGGATTCAAAATCATTGTTACCCCAAATTTCACCAGTCTTTATACTAGAACGAGTAGTGGAAGCAGAGGTGTATGAAACTTTAGCGGCAGCTTTTAGTCCTTTAGTCAGAAAGTCCAGTTTTTGTTCCAAACGAACATCATACCATCCCTGAAAGGTTTTATACAGTTGTGATCCATTTGTATTCATATTACAAACAGGATTATAGCCGGCAGTAGATCCATCTCCCCAATAGCCATCACTATACTTTATCGGGAAGGAATTGGTTGGTGCCGCAATGATTCTAGTGTACACATCATCAGCAAAGTTGTCATTGCGGTATCCCATTTTCCCTGCAATATTTACTGATAAGGAAGTCGTTTTAGTTAAATTAAAATCTAAATTTGAACGCCAGTTATAACGGCGATAGTAGTTTCTTGGATCAAAATTCTCCTGTTTCTGTAAGTCATAAATATCACCGTCATTTTGATAACCGATGGAGGCGAAGTAACGCATGAAATTGGTTCCTCCGCTGATATTCACATTATATTGTTGGGAAAAACCTGGTTTAACCAACTCATCCCACCAGTCTACTTGTGGAAAGACATCATTGTAAGGGCCGTAGTTACCTGTATCAAAAGCATTTGACCAAGCATTGATGACAGATTGTTTAATTTGTTGATTCCAGTTGTTGTCATTAGCTACAGCTTCATTATACATTTTCATAGATGTAACATAATCTGCCCATTCCATATTTGCAGTAGTCTGTTTAATACCAAAGCTTGTAGAAAAATTGATGTTTGGTTTCTTATCTTGTCCGCGTTTGGTTGTTAACAATATTACACCATTTGCACCTCGAACCCCATATACAGCTGTAGCAGAAGCGTCTTTTAGAATAGATATAGACTCGATTTCATTCATGTCAACATCGTTCATATCCCTTTCTATACCATCCACTAATACTAAAGGGTCAGAGTTTTGCCAGGAAGCCTTACCACGAATGTACATTTTGGTATCACTTGCTCCAGGCTTGCCTGACGTATTGATAGCTACCAAACCATTTAGTTTGCCTTGTAAAGCTTCTGATACAGAAGTAATATTACCTCCTTTCAACAATTCTTCTCCTTTAGTTTGGGTAATGGCGCCTACACTTGATACCTTTTTCTGAATACCATAACCTACTACCACTACTTCTTCTAGTTGTTTGCTGTCTTCTTCCAGAGAAATGATAGGCTCTTTTTTCAGATCATCCACTTTGATTTTCTTTTCTTGATAGCCGATATAAGAGATTTTGAGTACAGCATTAGCAGCTACAGATAGCGTAAACCGACCATCTATGTCAGAAATGGTACCATTCGAAGTGCCTTCAACAGTAATATTTACTCCTATTAAAGGTTCATTACTTTTTGCATCTACAATTTGTCCTTTAATGCTATGATTCTGCCCCCAAAGTAGAGGAGGAGAGAGTAGCAGAGCTAGAAAGAGTAGACACATCCACTTAAATTCCAAGTTTTGATGTTTCATAGTAATAACGTTAAAAAGTTGTGTGTATAAAAAACATTCTTATTTCTTTTTTTCTGTTTTGGGTAAGGTTCTACTATACAGCGTTTAGCCCATATTTTGTAAGCCTTTGTCATTTCAACTACTTTTTGCCTATAGCATTATTGTTCATCAATAATGCTATAGGCAAAATGAGATAATTTGATTTTATAGTAATATTCTTTAAAGATCTCATATGTATAAATTTGAAGTAAACGTCGTGCTAACTTTATTGATTATTCTGAATTTTATCCATTAATACCTTCATCCAGTATCCTCCGATCACCGAACGGGCTCTGAAG
>CAJJNP010000159.1 GCA_905193145.1 uncultured Odoribacter sp.
AGGTTGGCGCCGAATTTCAAGAGAGAGTTACTATAACGTGACTCTCTCTTTTTTTCTTGTTTTCATATTTAACTAAAATATGTCATTTCTCTGGGACACTTTATTGAATAAAGTGCTACCTTTGTGTTTGAATTACTACTTAATCTCTTTTAATTGTTAATATTTGAACAATAACATGTCACATTAATTTAATTTACACACTATGTCTATCTATTTTAGTTTTAAGGAAATTGTAAGTGCCTTTATGGTATTATTTGCAGTGATTGATATTTTAGGAGCAATTCCTATTATTATCAGCTTGCGAGAGAAGAATCAGAAAGTTGAAGCTGGCAAAGCAGCTATTATTTCTTTTATTATTCTTGTTGCCTTCTTATTTATAGGGCAAGGTCTTTTGTCATTGTTTAATGTTGATATTTCTTCATTTGCTGTTGCCGGAGCGCTTGTTTTGTTGGTGTTGGCAGTCGAAATGATTTTTGGTGTGGAAATTTTCAAAAATGATAGTCCTTGCGGTTCTGCTACTATTGTACCTTTGGTATTCCCGTTAATTGCCGGTGCAGCCTCATTTACCACACTGCTTTCATTGCGCGCAGAGTATAATATTTTGAATATAATTATTGCTGTTGCGTTGAATATGACCGTTGTTTATTTTGTTCTTCGCTACGTTTATTATGTTGAGAAGTTATTTGGAAAGAGTGGTGTTTATGTTATGCGTAAGCTCTTTGGTATAATATTATTGGCAATTGCAGTTCGTTTGTTTACGGCTAACCTAACTTCTTTGATTGGTAGTTTATAAATAAGTTTTTTCCATATTTTATTGCAGGATGGTTTATTGTATTAGTTCGATAAACCGTTCTGCATATTTTATATATAGAACTGTCCATATAAAAAATCTTGCAAAGCGTCCAAACAGCATGTATATGGCCGATGTAAAAGGCTTTATTTTATAGAATCCCAAGGCAAGTGCAAAGATATCTCCTATTAGCGGTAGCCAGGTGAAGAATGCTAGCCATATACCGTAACGGTCTACATATTTTTTTTGTTGTTGTAGTTTTTCTTTGGTTACCTTGAACCACTTTTCTATCCATTCCCATTTACCAAGCCTGCCGATACCATAGGAGGTTAAACCACCTAGCCAGTTGCCTATTGTGGCAATGAGCAGACAAATCCAAGGATTACCTCCTAGTGCTAGAATTCCAATGAGAAGTACATCAGCACTCATGGGTATGACTGTCGAAGCTAAAAAAGAGCCTATAAAAAGACCGAAGTATCCTAAATCTATGAGAGATTCCATTTGTTTTTGATTATTATGATGTACTGGATGTTCTGTTTATTTGGTGAATAGCTGAAAAGAAATTCTATCTTTGTGTCAAATTTAATGTGTTTATGATGAAAATATTTCGTATTGTTTTGCTAGCTCTTGCTATGGGGTTGTTTGCTGTCAATTTCCTTACTATTGATTATCAGGATTTGTGGTCAAAAACAAGTTTGTGGTCTTATTTTCGGATAAGTTTTGCTTTGGTATTAGTGTTTCTCCTTTTGGCGATGGTGCGTCGAGATATGAAGAAAAATAGAGATGCCTGACCTGCTATACCGTTTCCACATTAACTTTTCCTTTTCGTCCTGGCGTGAATACGATGCGTTGGTTTCGTATTTGTTGGGTTGTGAAATCTATGATAATGTTGGGATTAATGGGGTAGCCGTTTATTCGGATTTCATAATGAAGGTGATCCGTTGAGGCTCGTCCTGTTGCTCCAGTAATAGCAATTGGGGTTCCTGCATTTATTTTGTCACCGGATTTGACTAAGTGTTTTGAATTATGGGCGTATACGGTTTCGAGGCCATTATAGTGGCGTATGACAATGACATTTCCGTATCCTCTAGCCCAGCCTACCATGCGGACGATGCCGTCGAATGTAGCAAGAATGGTATCTCGTCTGTTAATCTTGAGGTCGATACCTGTATGGGGACGTCCGTTTCTTCTTCCATAAGCAGAAAGAAGTCGGGCTCCGGGAAGGGGAAAAAAATATGAGTTTTCTTCAAGATTTTCAAAGTTTAGAATGATTTCAGGGCGTCTTTTGAAAAGAGTTTCGTCTTTTAGTCCTACCATGCATTTTTCAACGTTTGTAAACGAATCTCTGATTTGCAGAGTTGGTTCATAAAATTCAGCCGGTCGTATAGAATAGAAATTTTCATCTATGCAGCATTTGTTGAGTAGACTGTCCGGTATCGTAAAAGTGGGTATCGTGTATTCGGTTGTTTGTGTCGCTAACTTAGCAGAGCTTGAGCAGGAATAAATTCCTATAAGGAAAAAATAGATGATAATGGTGACTGGTATGTGGTTTTTCATGTTATAATTTCAATGTTCACTTTATATTTCTTGTTATAAATGAGTTAACTTATACAAAGATAGTACCAAAAGTTATGATATCGATTTTGAGTAAGTAAAATACAAGTTTTTTTAACATGTTAACGTTTTAAATGGAGATGGTATTCGACCTCTTTAACCTTTCAAAATGAAGGTTTTACCAGTATATTTTACCAGTGGGTTTTAATTTATTATTACCTTTGTGCCTTGTTTGAGTAAAGCATCTAAATTCATGGAGTGGTTCAATAGTATATTTGTAGAACATAGTGTAATTCAGGCTGTTGTTGTCGTTGCAATGATTTCAGCTTTGGGGTTGGCTTTAGGTAAAATCAGTATTTGTGGTGTTTCCTTGGGAGTGACGTTTGTTTTTTTTGCCGGGATTGCAGCAGGACATTTTGGTTTATCTATCGATCCGCAGATGTTGAATTATGCAGAAAGCTTTGGTTTGATTATTTTCGTTTATGCTTTGGGATTGCAAGTGGGGCCCGGCTTTTTTGGTTCATTTCGAAAAGGAGGAATGACTCTGAATCTGTTGGCGTTTGCAGTGATTATGGTAGGAACTATTATGTCATTAGGGTTGCATGTTGTGACAGGAGTTTCTTTGCCGGATATGGTTGGAATTTTAAGTGGTGCTGTGACAAATACTCCGGCTTTGGGAGCGGCTCAGCAGACATTGAAGCAAATGAATATAGATGCTGGGGATCCTGCTTTAGGATGTGCTGTCACCTATCCGTTGGGTGTTGTAGGAGTTATTTTGGCTATTATCGCTTTGCGTAAAATGTTTCCGAGGCGCTCATTGGCTGTTGCTGTTGATGATGATAAAGGCAAGCAGACTTTTATTGCAGCTTTTGAAGTTCAGAATCCCGGAGTGTTTGGAAAGAATTTGAAAGAAGTTGCGCAATTGTCTGTACATCGTTTTGTGGTGTCTCGTTTATGGCGTGATGGTAAAGTAAGTATTCCAACTTCTGATACCGTGCTGTTAGAGGGCGACCGTCTTTTGGTGATTACGACAGAAGCGGATGAAGAGGCTATCAAAATTTTATTTGGTGTGGAAGAAAAAACTGATTGGAACAGTAAGGATATTGATTGGAATGCTATAGATAGTCAATTGATTTCTCAAATTATAGTTGTGAGTCGATCTGAAATTAATGGTAAGAAGTTGGGTTCATTGAAGTTGCGTAATAGTTACGGTATCAATATTACTCGTATCTACCGCGCTGGAGTGCAATTGTTGGCAACTCCAGAGTTAATATTACAGCTGGGTGATAAGCTTACTGTGGTTGGAGAGGCTGCGGCGATTTCCAATGTTGAGAAGGTTTTGGGTAATCGAGTGATTAGTTTGAAGGAACCGAATTTGATAGCTGTTTTTGTTGGTGTTGTATTAGGTCTGGCATTGGGAGCTATTCCTTTTTCATTTCCAGGTATTGATTATCCTGTGAAGTTAGGTATTGCCGGAGGACCGATTATCGTTGGTATATTGATGGGTGCTTTTGGTCCCCGTCTACATATGATTACTTATACGACACGCAGTGCAAATCTGATGTTGCGGGGATTGGGACTTTCTCTATATTTAGCTTGTCTGGGACTCGATGCCGGTGTGCATTTCTTTGAAACTGTATTTCGTCCGGAAGGTTTGTTGTGGGTGGGGCTTGGATTTGCCATTACGTTTGTGCCCGTAGTACTGGTTGCCATGGTTGCTTTGCGTTTTATGAAAATTGATTTTGGTTCGCTGGCAGGTATGTTGTGTGGAAGTATGGCTAATCCAATGGCGCTTAATTATGTTAATGGAACGATGGATGGGGATAATCCTGCCGTATCTTATGCAACCGTCTATCCTCTTTCTATGTTTATTCGTGTTATCTTGGCTCAGTTGATATTGATGCTGTTTATTTAGTTAGAATCGCTATATTTGTGCAGATTTTCTAATATCAGTGAAAAGAAAACTAAAGGCATATAGTGATAGTGAGTTGCTGACTTTTTATCGAGAGGAGCACTTGCAAGAGTTCTTGGTGGAACTCTATGGACGCTATACAGCCTTGGTGTATGGGGTGGCATTAAAGTACCTAAAGTCTGTAGAAGATGCGGAGGATATGGTGATACAGATTTGGGAAGAATTATTTGCGAAACTATCGGAGTATGATATTAAATCTTTTAATTCTTGGTTGTACATCTGTGTTCGCAATCGTTGTCTGATGGAATTACGTAATCGTTCGGGTATTCAAACGGTCGTATTGGACGAAAGTTTTATGGAATTTTCGGAAGATTTGAATCTAGTAGATAGGGAAGAGGACGAGAGGAATGACAAAGCAGTGGAAGAGTGTATGGAAAAATTGCCGGCGAAACAGCAGATTTGTGTCAGAAAGTTTTTCATAGATGAACAATCTTATAAAGAAATTGCTGACTTGTCAGGATTTAGCCTGAAATTGGTGAAAAGTTGTATCCAGAACGGGAAACGAAATTTGAAATTGTGTCTTGAACAGAAAGGTGTCAGATTATGAAAGACAGACAGAATGCCATAAAAACTTATTTGCAAAAAGAGCAAAGAGGGAAAGAGGCCAATCGTTTGGAGCGGGAGGCTCTGTCTGATTCGTTTTTGTATGAAGCTTTGGAGGGGTTGACAGCGGTAGAAGGAGATCATATCAAAATAATTGAGGGCTTGAACCGTAGGATTGCTAAGACCCGAATACATGGAAGCAGGTGTGTGGGTAATTATTGGTGGATAGCGGTTGCTTGTCTCGTTATTGTTGTAGTAGCTTGGAAATTATTATATGTACCGGTAGATGAACCACTTAAGTTGGTCGCTGTACCGCAGTTAATGAAAGATTCTATGATGATGCATGTTGAAGAATCAGTAGCAGATAGGCAGGACTCCTTGCAGAAGTTTCAAATTGCAGAGGATGTAGCTGAAAATCAGGGTAAATTGATTATTAAGGAGGCTGTAGTAGCAGAAAAGGAATCTACTGATAGGCTGATGGTGTCGTCAGATTTGAAAAAGGAAATTGTCGATACCGGGCAGGTATTTTTTTATGCATCGGCTAAATCAAAAAAAGAGATACGTCCGATGTTGTCGGATAGTAGTTTGATTTTGTTGAAAAGTCATAAAGTAAACAGTTTCTTGAAGAAAGCCGAAATTGCAAAGATCAAAGTCGCCGAGAGATTTGAAGAGAGGGATGATTGGTATGTTTCTTTCGAACGTTATGTGGTAGATTCTTTGCGGTATCCTGAAGAAGCTGCTTCAAAAGGAGTGGAAGGGGAGGTAGTGTTGTCTTTGAATTTTAATCGAAAAGGTAAACTGGGTCGAATAAAAATTATACGGAAATTACATCCGGCTTGCGATCGGGAAGCGGTACGGCTAGTTAAGGAATATTCTGGTTCCTGGGGTATTAATGAAAAAAATGTACTGGTCACTTTGTCTTTCCATTTGAAATAGGATTAATTTAATCAATCATCAAGTTCATATAGGGCTGTTCGTCTAGAAAGGCGAACAGCTTTTTTGGAAGTGCAGTAATGTCTGTCGCGGTATTAGAGAGAGTGTCACTTGTTTTCTGACATTCTCCATGTGCGATATGAAATGTTCCTTGGTTGCATGGTAGAATATTATCTGCAACGCTGAGCGTTTCTTCCAGATCAGGATGGGTTGCTGCGTAATGTTGTAGCAGAGTCTTCAGGTGAATAATGCGTGCCATACCATAGGGTTGTGCTGTTGGAAAATGGCATGAGGTGCGGCAAACTGCTCGGGGTACTTTCCAATAATCAGTAGCCACTGTAAGCAGCTGGTTGTATATTTCAAGAGTGTCGTATAGTAGCTCTTTTACTGTAATTTCTGTTTCTTCACAAGTTGCTAGAGCTATGCCGCATATAGAATAGGGAGCTAGCGATTGGCGGGTTAAGATTAATTTTCCGCCTGACAAATAAAGATCTCCTAAAATGGTATTATAGTCTTCGAATGTGTGCGCTATATAACAAGGTTTATCTTGCATTTTTTTTGAAAAATAGGTATAGCTTTCTTGGGTTATTGATTCAAATGTTTCGGTAACGATTTCTATTTTGTAAGTAGAAGATGTAATGGGAATAGGTTGCCATAGATTTGTGGATTTATAGAAAACGGTAGCATATCCTAGTTGTTTATAATATTCATATAGCCACGTTTCTGCAGGGATAAGAGTGGAAAGAGCCACATTGTTGTCGTACATTTGTTGGAACCCTTTTTTTAACAGGTATGTCATTAAGCCTCGATTACGGGCTTGCGGAGCTGTACAAGCTCCTGATATATAAGAGGTCATAAATGTCTTTCCGTCCCATATAAGTGGGTATGGCAACATTAGATAAGCGGAGAGAGCTTCCCCGTTTTCTGTGTAGAGCATAGAATATTCATCCCTATATTTTTGTTCGAAATAGAATTTGATAAATTCTTCTGAATCATGGAAGCATTGTTGCCATAAATTCATGATGCTCTGTTTTCTCATAGTATGATTACTTAATGTTTTAATATGGCTCTGGCCTTTTTTAGCATTTTGACGGGGTGATAGGATAATTTTGCTTGTCGTAATCCTGGGATTCCTAAATCTTCTTCTCTATTCAGATAAATATATTGCTCAGGCAAGGAGGCTGCAAAATGTTGGTTGATGGCACTATATGCTCCGTCTATATTAACATCTGCTTTTTCGTAGTGTATGCCAAAAGTGTTGTGATTGATGGGATGTCCAAAAGTAAAGGCTATAATTTTTCCTTCGATTCGAATGATGAAACCGGTTAGGTCTAATTCGTTCCAATGTTTGAATGCTGTTGTCAAAGAACGGCGTTCGTTGCGGATGTTGTCATTTTCTATGTATCCGTGTTTCATACACCAGGCTGATTCAAATTCCAGGCATTCTGGAATAGCAGAAGGTATTAACGGCTCATAAGTGTATTTGTAGCTTTTGCGGAACTTGTTGACGTGATTACGTTTCGGTTGATAGTTTTTCCCCTTTAATTCTGCCAGTTCTTGGCGGGAGTATATATAATCGAAATAATCTCTATTTTCTGAATAATCCCAAAGTGTAGGATTGTATTGCTCTAGCTTCTCTTGTAATTGGGGTGTTATTCCTCGAAGACATAAACGTTCTCCGGCATATAGGGATGTTTTTTTTAATTCTTCTATGGCTGATATACAATTATCATTGCCAAAGGGCAAGTAATATTCATGGCCTTCATCTGGATTTGAAAAGCGAATGACAAGATTGTTTTGGATAATGGCATAACTGGAATCTGTTTGGAAATGCCAGGTAAACAGATTGGCAAATGAAAGGTCGCAATCCTGTTCGTCAGAAGGAATAATATAGGAGTTTATTAAATCTTTATCCTTGATTTCGATTGGTTTGAATGCATTCATATACATGACGATTTGGTGATGCGAATGTATTTTATTTTTAGCTATCTGCATACGATTCTGGAATATTTTTGTATGCAAACGAGTTCAGAAGAAAAAAACGGAAGGCAATTTGCACTTCCG
>CAJJNP010000160.1 GCA_905193145.1 uncultured Odoribacter sp.
AAAATTTCGTACGCTTTTTTTGCCGTTGTTCACCGGTGCCGTATAATTTGTTCAGCAAGTCCGGCCGTTTTATTTTTCGGAGCGTAGCAGTAATCTGTTCGCGGAATTCTTTTTTATACCAGAAAAAGAACATGTTCTGCATTTTTTTCTCTTGGGCATTCTTCACTGTTGCAACGGGTTTCAGCGAATAGGGATGATAGCCTGAATAGTAAATCGTTGTGGCGACAGTCATGGGCGTTGGGGTAAAATCCTGCACCTGTTCTAGCTTGAAGTCCAGCTCTTTGGTTGCGATAGCCAGTTCTGCCATGTCTTCCGGGCGACATCCGGGATGTGATGATATAAAATAAGGTATAATCTGCTCATTCAGCTTGTATTGGGTATTGATGTTGTCAAACAGACCTTTCAATTGTTGGAAAAGTGTGAAAGACGGTTTCCGCATCATTTTGAGAACCCGGGCAGACGAGTGTTCCGGAGCCACTTTGAATCGTCCTGACACATGGTGGCGGATGACTGTTTCCAAATATTCCCGATTAGTCTGATTGGTGCGTTTGTCACCGGTGTCGTGCAGGCAAAGGTCATAGCGGATGCCTGATCCGATAAAACAGTGTTTGATTCCTGGACGTTTTCTGGCAGCTTCATAAAGATGAAGCAGGGAGGCATGATTTGTATCCAGATTTTTGCAGATAACGGGGAAGGCGCATGAAGCCCGTTTGCAGCGTTTGCAAAGCGAACTGTCTTTGCCGTGCATATTATACATATTGGCAGACGGGCCGCCTAAATCGCTGATGGTACCGTGAAAATCGGGCATTTGTGTAATGCGGTCCAGCTCCTGCAGAATGGATTCTTCCGAACGGGAGATGATAAACTTACCCTGGTGTGCTGAAATGGTACAAAAGGCACATCCACCAAAACAACCGCGATGCATGGTGACAGAGTGGCGTATCATATTGTATGCCGGGATTTCTTTTCCCTTGTAGCGCGGATGAGGCAGACGGGTAAAGGGGAGGGCATATACGGCATCCAGCTCCTTGGTTGTTAATGGAGGATAAGGTGGATTGACAATGATTTGGTCGTTGCCTAAATGTTGGATGAGCCGTGCCGCTTCCACGCTGTTGGATTCTTCTTCAATGTGCCGGAAGTTTTCTGCATATTTCTTTTTGTCCTGCAGGCAGGTCTCGTGTGAGTGCAATTGCAGGGTCTGCCATTTCTTGTTGCCTGCCACCTGTTCTCCTTGCCGGCGGATCACCACGGTTTGGGGTACATTAGTCAAACTATAAAAAGGCACTCCCTTTTTCAGCATACGGCAAATGTCTGTCAGCGGCTTTTCGCCCATACCATACACCAGCAGGTCGGCGCCGCTTGAAGCGAGAATGGAAGGTTGCGGGCAATCTTTCCAGTAGTCGTAATGGGTCAGTCGGCGCAACGATGCTTCGATGCCTCCGATGATGACCGGTGTTTCAGGATATAATTGCTTTAGAATACGGGTGTAGACAATCGTAGGCATATCTGGTCGCATACCGGCACGTCCGTCCGGAGTGTAGGCATCGTCCGATCTTCTGCGGCGTGCGGCTGTATAGTGGTTGACCATCGAGTCCATCGAGCCGGCAGAAACTCCGAAAAACAGACGGGGACAACCCAGTTTTTTGAAGTCGCGCAAATCGTCCTGCCAGTTTGGTTGGGGGACAATAGCCACTTTCAGACCTAAAGATTCGAGCAGACGGCCGATTACGGCTGCTCCGAAAGATGGATGGTCTACATACGCATCTCCCGAAAAAAGAATGACATCCAGATAATCCCATCCCCGTTCTTTCACTTCCTTGGCGGAAGTCGGTAACCATTGTCGTTGTTCTGTATTCATATTTTAAGTAAATAATCGGACAAAAGTAGATAGATTTATTTATTTTACTACCTTTGCGGGCCTTAAAACTTCTTTTACTTATTGTCACGTATGAAAAAAGCAAATATAATCAGTCTGGGGTGTTCCAAAAATTTGGTGGATACGGAGATGTTACTGAAACAGCTGGACAAAGCTGGATATGCGACGGAAGTAGATGTGGAAAATTCGGATGCTGATGTGGTGATTGTCAATACATGCGGCTTCATCGGGGATGCAAAAGAAGAGTCGGTCAATACGATTCTTGAGCAGGTAGAGAGGAAGAAAGAGGGATTGGTGAAGCAGATATATGTTATCGGTTGCCTGTCTCAGCGGTATGGAGAGGATTTGAAACGGGAAATACCGGAAGTGGACGGATTCTTCGGTAAATTCGACTGGAAAGGTGTAATGGAAAAAATGGGTGAGTACTTTGATGAAAGTATCCGTAATCAAAGAATATTGACGACACCATCCCATTATG
The DNA here is from genome assembly GCA_905193145.1 of uncultured Odoribacter sp. Next base: position 2,355 of record CAJJNP010000160.1, read on the forward strand.
CATACTTGAAAATTTCTGAAGGTTGCAACCGTACCTGTTCCTATTGTGCCATCCCGATTATGACCGGCAAACACAAATCGCGTGATTTTGACGAACTGTTGGACGAATGTCGTGAACTGGTGAAAGGAGGCGTTAAGGAAATTCTGGTTGTTGCACAGGATTTGACCTACTATGGCATTGACCTATATGGCAAAAACCGTTTGGCGGAACTAATCGGACGCATTGCAGATATCGAGGGTGTAGAATGGATTAAGCTGCATTATGCCTATCCGGCAGGTTTTCCGGAGGAGTTGTTGCCGGTGATGCGCAAACATCCGAATGTATGCCGTTATCTGGACATTGCTCTTCAGCATTGCAGCGACCACATGCTGAAAATGATGAGAAGAGGCGTGACCAAGCAACAAACTATCGACCTGATACGTAAAATCAGGGAGGAAGTACCGGGAATCTTTATCCGTACCACTCTGATGGTTGGTCATCCGGGCGAGACAGAGGCGGATTTTCAGGAGTTGTGCGACTTTGTTCGTGAGATGCGTTTCGAACGTCTGGGAGTATTTCCTTACTCGCACGAGGACGACACCTATTGCGACCGTTATTACCGGGATGATGTTGAGGAAGAAGTGAAGCAAGAGCGGGCAGAGACCGTGATGAAGATTCAGGCGGACATATCTGCACAATTGTCTGCTTCGTTGATTGGAAAGCGGATGCGTATATTGGTAGACAGGAAAGAAGAGGAGTATTATATCGGACGTACAGAGCACGACTCTCCGGAAGTGGATCCGGAAGTATTGGTTGAAACCGATGAGGAATTGCCGGTTGGTGAATTCTGTATGGTGGAAATCACAGGGGCGGATGAGTACGACCTTTATGCAAAAGTGATAAAAGAAGACCAAGTTTAATTTATAAAAATCGGAAAACAATGAAAAGAATGATGACAGTAATGCTTGTAGCATTGGTAGCAGCTTTTGCAAGCTGTAAAGGAGGAGAAGATTCAGTAGCTTTGTTAAAAAGCCACGAATGGCAGTTAAAGTCGTTTACTACAGACGGAACTGTTGTTGCTAATCCTGCTGAATTGCCTGTATTGGCATTTAGCGACAGTACCAAAATGGCAGGCAGTGCTGGTTGCAACCGCTTCTTCGGTACTTACACTACAGCCGACAAAGGTGCCATCACTTTAGTGCCTGGCGGAATCACTTTGATGACTTGTCCTGACATTGAATTTGAGGACAAATACATGAAGGCTTTGGCTGAAGTGAAAACCTATGCTGTAAGCAAAGAGGAGTTGACTCTGAAAAATGCAGATGGAAAAGTAGTGATTGTTTACACTGCTGCTCCTGCAAAATCTGCAGAATAAGAAGCTGTCGCTCGGAAATTGGATGTCAGGGACAGAATCCCTGCATTTATTTGAATTAAAATCGGCTGTCTGCTTGTCGGACAGCCGATTTTTCTTTATATCCCTATTTGTTTTTACAAAAATAAATTCCAATTTTGTATTACTACTAACATTTAAACTTCAAGATTATGATTAATCATCTATTCTGGATAGTGCCTGCTTGCTCGCTGATAGCACTGTTCTTTGCGTGGCTTTTCTTCAGGGGTATGATGAAGGAGTCGGAAGGTAACGAGACAATGAAGCGTATTGCCGGCCACGTGCGTAAGGGTGCGATGGCTTATTTAAAACAGCAGTATAAAATTGTGGGGATTGTATTTCTGGTGTTGTGTATCTTCTTTGCTTGGATGGCATACGGACCGGGATTGCAGAACGGATGGGTATGGTTTGCCTTTCTGACCGGAGGATTCTTTTCGGGTCTGGCAGGATTCATAGGCATGAAAACAGCTACCTATGCCTCTGCCCGTACGGCAAATGCAGCCAGCCGCAGTATGAACGACGGTCTGAAGGTGGCGTTTCGCTCGGGAGCTGTGATGGGGTTGGTTGTAGTTGGTCTGGCATTGCTTGACATCTCGTTGTGGTGGTTGGTTCTGGATTATTTTATAGAAGAGGCAGATGCGACCCACAAGGCGGTGATGATTACCACCACCATGCTGACTTTTGGAATGGGAGCTTCCACGCAGGCCTTATTTGCACGTGTAGGGGGAGGAATCTTCACCAAGGCGGCTGATGTCGGAGCCGACCTGGTCGGCAAAGTGGAAGCCGGCATACCGGAAGACGATCCGCGCAATCCTGCAACCATTGCCGATAATGTAGGCGATAATGTAGGTGATGTGGCGGGGATGGGAGCCGATTTGTACGAATCGTATTGCGGTTCGGTGTTGGCAACGGCGGCTTTGGGAGCGGCGGCTTTTATCGCCTCACCGGAACTCCAGTTTAACGCCATCCTGGCGCCGATGTTGATAGCTGCCTTGGGCGTCATTTTGTCCTTGTTGGGTATTTTTCTGGTAAAAACCAAAGAGGGTGCCACACAATTGCAATTATTGCGTTCGCTGGATAGAGGCATCAACACCAGTTCCGTTTTGATAGTAGTGGCAAGTTTTATAGTGATTCACCTGTTGGGGTTAAGCTATTGGATATGCGGTTCGGTTATAACCGGTTTGCTGACCGGTATCGTCATCGGCAAAGCAACCGAATACTACACCTCCCATGCCTATCGTCCGACGCAGGACATTGCCGGCAGTGCAGAGACAGGACCAGCCACCGTAATTATCAAAGGGATAGGTACCGGAATGATATCTACGGCAATACCTGTGATAACCATCGTTGTGGGAATCATATTGGCCTATCTCTTTGCAGCGGAAATGGATATGGGCAACATGTCGATGGGATTATACGGTGTAGGCATAGCAGCAGTCGGTATGCTCTCCACATTGGGCATAACGCTGGCGACGGATGCCTATGGGCCGATAGCCGACAATGCCGGGGGTAATGCAGAGATGAGCGAATTGGGCGAAGAGGTGCGCAAACGTACCGATGCCTTGGATGCGCTGGGCAACACCACGGCTGCCACCGGTAAAGGATTTGCCATCGGTTCTGCTGCATTGACCGGTTTGGCACTTCTGGCTTCCTATATTGAAGAGATAAAAATCGGTCTGATCCGTTTGGGACACACTACGCTTGAAATTGGAGACAACGTCATCAACACGGCATCGGCAGGCTTGAAGGACATGATGACCTATTACGATGTCAATCTGATGAACCCTAAAGTCTTGGCTGGAGTATTCATCGGTTCGATGATGGCATTTCTTTTTTGTGGTCTCACCATGAATGCAGTGGGACGTGCGGCACAGAAAATGGTCAATGAAGTGCGTCGTCAATTCCGTGAAATCAAAGGCATCCTTGAAGGCAAGGCAGAGCCGGACTATGCCCGTTGTGTAGAAATTTCCACTCGAGGCGCACAGCGGGAGATGGTATTTCCCTCTCTGTTGGCAATCATTGTGCCGATAGTTATTGGTCTGATATTTGGTGTGGCAGGTGTATTGGGATTGTTGGCAGGCGGTTTGGGCGCAGGATTTGTTTTGGCGGTTTTCATGGCTAATTCCGGTGGAGCATGGGATAATGCCAAGAAATACGTAGAAGAGGGTCATTTTGGCGGCAAAGGCTCGGAATGTCACAAGGCAACAGTGATTGGCGACACTGTGGGCGACCCGTTTAAGGACACCTCCGGTCCCAGTTTGAATATCCTTATCAAATTGATGAGCATGGTGGCAATTGTCATGGCAGGTCTGACTTGCACCTTCAGCCTTCTGTAAAAAATATCATTTGCGGCAGAATTAACAGCGGTTGCGGTTCGTTCTGCCGCTTACATTGCACCCTCAATGCTCCCACTTAATTATATGACAAATATATATCAAATATAACACATCTATAAGACAAAGATAACAGTCTGTTATCTTTGATATGTAGTTGTCATATCTTTGTCATGGAATTGAATCGGACATAAACAAATGTCAATAAAGTTCATTACATTGGTTTTCTTTGCTTTGAAGATCCTGACGGTTTGCTGCTGGAATTTTATGAGAGGCTGAGGTAACAAAAACGCATCTTATCTATTTAAAGTTGCTTTCAAGAAATTCGATGATATCCGCACCTTCGGGCATATCGAGTTTTTTGCGTAGGGCGGTTTTTCTTTTATGTATGGTGTGGGGGCTCAGGTTCATGGCAAATGCTATTTCATTGGTATTAAATCCGATGCGTGACAGGCAACACATTTTAATGTCATCTTCGGCAATCTGGGGAAATGCAGCCGTCAGTTTGTCCTTGAAATTGTTGTGCAGAAAACTGGCAGCAAAATAAATATTCTCCCATTCCTGGGAATCCGGATTTTCAGGATTGCTGAACAATTGGTAATACCGCTTTATAAACTCTTCATTTTTCGGGGTGGTAATAGCTTTTAGTTTTGACAGTTGCTTGGTGACATGCAGGTTGTGCGAAATCAATTCCTGTAATTTAGTCGTATTGTCTGTCAACAAGGCATTGAGCTTCAGGTTAAAGTTTTCCACCTCGACATATTGTTTGTATCTGCGTTGGGCACGAAGGTAAAAATACAGAGCAATCAAACCGACGCACAATACAATCAATAATCCTGTAATCACTGTAATCAGGTTTTGAGTCTGTAGTCTTAGATTCCTGGATACGGCTTTCATGTGTTTATATGTCTCTTCCACCCGCTTCATGCGGAGTTGCGATTTCCTGACCCATGTTGTATCTGTAATGGCGTCGTAATGCTTGAATGCCTCCAGTGCTTGGGGATATTTTTTTTCCAGGCTATACTGTTCTCCCAGTAGCCAGTAATAAATTTCGCGTCCTTTGATGTTATCGGGTGTCAGATAATCCTTAGCTTTGACCAAAGTTTTCTTTAGTTTGTCTATCTGGTGTTCTTTGCTGTATATACTTGCCAGCAAAAAAAGATTTTTCAGCAGGATTTCCTGTTGGCATCCATATTCCAAAGAGCGTTTGATATAGTATTGGGATGCTTCCAAATGATTTTGTTTGTATAGGGAATAAGCCATCTTGTAAACGATTGCGGAAACTGTTGTAGAATCGGCATGCATAATAACATGGTCGTATATTTTTTGATACCATTCGGTTGCTTTTTCATATTCGCCAAGATACAGCAGGGCATCTGAAGCATCTAAAAACGGATAGGTGGTTTCCAATTGTTTTTTCAACAGGGAATCTTTTCTGGCTAATTGCATCATACTTTCAAAGAGTTGTACTGCCCCTTCCTTGTCGTTAAGCATAGAATAAAGACTGCCTCTTTCATAATAAATATACAGCATAAGCATTTGATCCGTTAATTTTTCAGCTTTGACTGCGGCTTCCATATAGTGTAGGTCTGATTGTTCATAGAGATGAGCCTGACGGTATGCCTGTCCGATGCACAGCAGGAGAAATGCTGATTTTTCTGCATCTTCTTTTTCATCGTAATAGGCAACCTCTTTATGCAGCAAAGTATCAATCGCTTGTATCTTTTTTAGCTTATAGCGGGCTA
>CAJJNP010000161.1 GCA_905193145.1 uncultured Odoribacter sp.
AGCCCCGCCTTGATTTCCTCAATGCTCTGGGGCGGCTGCATGGCGTTCATGGTGGTATTTTTGATGTTACAATCAAACTGATTCAACTTTTCAGTTTTCAACATACCTTCATCATGCACATAATTCAAAGATGCATAATATTGAATTATTCTAGAACCTCCTCTAATATTTAATCCCATGTGGTGATTCACTGAATAATCCTTAAAAAGAATTTTATACCAATCGTTTGCCGGATAAACGAAAGAGGGGTAATTAGGATTATTAGTACGTTCGATTCGCTCAACACTGTATTGAGGTGTTGCATTGGGATTTCTCGTCATAATTGCCTGATTATACATTTTCATATATGTAACAGGATCAACAACATCAATTTCCCGTGTAGGCATAGAAGTAATCGCTTCATAACGAACAGTTGTATATACAGAACCCTCCTGTCCTTTCTTAGTCGTAACCAGAATAACACCATTCGCACCTCGCGCTCCATACATCGCTGTAGCAGAAGCATCTTTCATAACACTAAAAGATTCAATATCTTCCGGAGCAATACGCGCCAAATCCAACTTGGATGATTCAACTCCATCAATCAAAATCAACGGATCGGTATTCGCACCTGATTGGAAAGATGTAATACCACGAATATAAAATTTTGTATTCATTTCTTCTTCAGTCAATGCTCCAGGTAAACCACCGGTCTGCCAAGCAACCATACCCGCAATTTTGCCGGCAAACTGAGTTGTCAAGTCACTACTTGAAGATTTCAAAGATGAAGGATTCACGGTTGTAATAGCAGAAACTACACTTTCTTTCTTCTGCTCCCCAAATGCAACGACAGTTACCTCTTCCAAACTCTCTGCTTCAGGTTTAAGAGCCACAGTTACTTTTGTTTTGCCTTTTAAAGGTAAAATTTCTGTTTTATAACCAATAAAAGAAAAAGACAACACAGCATCCGATTGTACCCTCATACGAAATCTACCATCACCATCTGTTGCTGTTCCTAAGGTTGTTCCATATACTATTACAGTTGCTCCAGCTACTGGATTCCCTTTTTCATCAGTCACTCGTCCGGATACTTCTTCTAAATTCACAGATGTTTGTGGTACTGATCTTTTTCTAATAACCACATGCTTGTCAACAATTTCAAAAGCAAAACCAGTATTCTTTAAGCAAGCATCCAACACTTGTCGCAAGGTAGCTTTTTTAAACGTTTGATTCACCTTCACAGTTTGCTGTTTCACCTCCGCACTATTGTAAGTGAATTCATAATCGCTATGCGACATCAAATAATCAAAAACTTCCACTAGACTCTTGTCCTTGAAGTCAACAGTAAACGTTTGCGTCGTTTGTGCCATCAGTCCCAAAGAACCGAACAAGAAAAACAACGCACAAGAAATATTCCTAAGAATATCTCTCACTTGCAAATTTCCCCGTCTTAGAGGGATGTAATCACGCTTTTTTTCCATAAATTTGTAAATGAATTGATATTAATTATTGATATAGGTGGGAGAAAGTCAAGAGTCTCCTGCCTATTTTCTTTTTATCACAAAAAGTCCATCATTTATTTTATCACAAGTGAAATCGCCAACTTTTTCTAAAATTAAAAGTGCATCCTCCACATTATCATATTGTTTAATCATAGTTGTATAAGTCAATGCGGCTACTTCATTATTTTCAAATTTGAATTGTACACCATAATAAAGAGCTAATTTATCCAAAATAGTTGCCAATTGAGCATCCTTAAATGCAAACTTTCCATCTTTCCATGCGGTGAAATACCGAACATCCACTTCCTCCACTCTCCACCCTCCTTTCTCATCCAAAACTGCTTGCTGCCCAGGAGCCAATACTACCTTATGTTCATTTTTATCTTGCATACGCACTTTTCCTTCTACAAGAGTTGCTACACATCCTTGTTCCCCTTGAGCAGACACATTAAAACTTGTCCCCAATACTTCCACTTTTGATGAAGTCGTTCGCACTATAAAGGGTCGTAAAGTATCTTTCATCACTTCAAAATAAGCTTCTCCAAATAATTCAACCTCACGACAAGCCATTGTAAACCGAGACGGAAATTTCAAACGACTACCACCATTAAGCCATACTCGCGTACCATCGAATAATACAACCTGTAGTTTGTCTTTCGGAGCTGTTATCAATTCTTCATAATGCACTGGCTCCTCCACCGATGAATCTGCAGACAAGCTCTCAACTGCCGATTGCAAAACTTCCGGTGTCAGTACTAATTCTTGCAATGTATCAGCCAACTGCACCTCTTTACCTTTCAATTTCCACACAGTCACAGGTATTCTCTCTCCAATAGCAGCCACAGGAACCAATAGTTCCGTCTTTTCTACTTTTTTAGATTCGCTCAATAAAATCCAACCGCAACCGAGTGCTACAATAATTAATGCTGCAATTGAATAGAATCGACGCATCCACCTTCTCCGACGAACTTTTGCCATTTTAGCTTCCATTTGCCACCAGGCTGCCTGCTCATCCGTATACTTCATTTTTTCTACATCCTCATATAGACAATCGGAGTTTTTCAATCCCATGAAAAATCTCATATTCTCCGGTTTTTGCAACCAAGCTTTCAGAATATCCGCCTCGTTTCCTCTCAAAGCTCCTCGAAGATGCTTATATATTAAATCACTCATCAATATGTCTTTTTCTACTCTTTTCATATTTCCTCCTTTAAAAACATAATGTTGAAAACAATAAAGCCACCAATATATATTCACTCAAATCAGCCAAACATCTACGCAATTCGCGATATGCCTGTTTTTTATGCGTCTTCAATGTATTGATATTCAAATTCAATTCTCTGGAAATCTCTTCATACGAATGTCCGTCCAAACGCATCAACATGATATTTTTCCGAATTTCCGGCAATTTTTCTATTTCATGAAGAATCCTTGCTGATAATTCATTTTCAATAATCCAGTGGTCGATACGAGTTTCATCCTCTATACTATCTTCAAGCTCTTCCATCGCAAGTTCTGTACGATGATCACGCAAATAATTAAGACATTTACATTTCACATAATAATATAAATACGATTTAAAAGCATGTTCATCCGGAAGAGTTGGAACATTTTGCCACATATAAAGAAACGCTTCCTGCACGATATCAGTCACCACTTTATCCGGCAAAAAACGACCGGCAAACAAACAAGCCTGTGCAAAGAAACGTTTAAACATTTCCTGCAGTACTTTTTCATCTTGTAGATTTATCGTTCCAGTTAGTTTTTTCATATTATGAATCCCTTTTCATTATCTATAACACCAAATATACCATCAGGGGGTGAGAAAAAACAAACTTTTTTTGTCTTTTTTTTAAAACAGCACGAAGAGGTTGTTCGGAAATATAAAAAAAACAGTTTCCGCACTACAATCAGAAACTGTTTCTATAATCATAAAAAGAATGCTGTTCGGTACTTGTTTTATAAATGGTAGTCTTCCAATTTAAAGCCCCGAAGAAAATCTTCGGTAATCATACGTTTTTTACCTGCCAACTGCAATTCCAATATTCGCAAGATACCACCAGGTACATATACATCAAAGGTCTTTTTGCCATCAGTAACAAGTTCACCGAATGCATGATCGTGCGCACCTGCTATTTTCTCCGTCCGGAAAATCTTAAAAGAATGCGACTGCCCAGTGGTTTTATGAATCAATTCTGCCCAAGCTGTCGGGAAAGGAGCTAATCCACGTATACGGTTGTATATAGTATCCAGTGTATTGTTCCAATCCACCCGCATATCCTCCTTGAAAATCTTGGGAGCATGAATCGGAGTACGACCATTCAGCAATTCGTTTTGGTCAATCAATGGATAATCACCCGAAGCGATGGCATCAACCGTCTTCAATAATAATGTGGCCCCTTTCTCCATGAGGCTATCATGTAAATCACCGGCAGTCATTTCATCCGTAATATCCACCTTCTCCTGAAAAATAATGTTACCGGTGTCTATTTCATGCTTGAGCAAAAAAGTAGAGACACCCGAATACTTTTCACCATTAATAACAGCCCAATTTATCGGAGCAGCCCCACGATAGTCGGGCAAAAGAGAAGCATGGAGATTTACCGTACCCAATGGCGGCATACTCCACACCACTTCCGGCAACATTTTAAATGCAACAACCAATTGCAAGTCAGCCTTCAGTGAAGCCAAATCTTCCAAAAATTCAGGATCACGGAATTTTGCCGGTTGCATAATTTTCAGTCCAACCTCTTTTGCATACTTTTTGACTGCAGATTCTTGCAACTGCTGTCCACGACCGGCTGGTTTATCAGGATTTGTCACAACTCCCACGACTTGGTATCCATTTTCGACCAAATGCTTCAAAGGATAAACCGCAAAATCCGGAGTACCCATATATACGATACGTAACTGTTCTTTCGTCATGTTTTTTTAATTTTTCTGCAATTGCCCTTTAGACACTTTTTTCTTAAAGAAATGCAATATTTTATCAAAGAATTTATGATAAGCCTCTGTATTCATCATCTCTGAATCGGTGACAGATTTGTAGGTCAGTATCGCCCCCAACGGCAATAGTATAAAAGCAGAAATCCACATTCCGAAAGCTGGCGAAATCACTGCTTCACGAGCCGAACGCTCTCCCATCATTGAAATGATATAGTAGATGATAAATAATAACACCGATACAACAACAGGCATTCCCAAACCGCCTTTACGGATAATTGCCCCCAAAGGAGCTCCGATAAAGAAGAAAATAAAACAAGCAAACGAAAGAGAGAATTTCCGATGCCATTCCAATTTACTCTTAATAATGGAAAGGTCTTGGGCATTATAATAGTGTATGTCATCCTGCATGCGTTGGCGGACTTCGCGAGCATATTGCACCGCATTACTAACAGCCCGTTGTTGTTCTTCCGCATCAAATGTAGCATAAAGACTATCCGGATTGCAATACATACCCTTACTCTCAACCAAAAGCACGCTATCTCGCTTCACATTTGAATTTTTACTTTTCCGGTAATTGGATTTCAGCATCCGTTGTGCATCATTATTCTTACGCTCCATAACAAAACGTTTCATAGAGGCAATCGTATCATCTAATTGTTTAAGATTCAACATCATTGCAGCCGAACGAAATGAGTTTTCATCTGTACGTTTCAAGTCATTTTCCGGAAGATCAATCAGGACTGTCTGTTTATCAAATTTTATCCTCCGAAACGGGAAAGTACGCCGTTGGTTAATATTCTTCATTCCTTCGTCAGAATAGCTGTGCCCATTGAAAAGTATTAATTCTATTTTATTGGTTTTTACATCGTTAATCATCAATCCAGAATCAGCTTTTGTCACCTCGCAATTCCCGGTTCCTGATTTATGGTTATAAATCAACATGTCGTACATCATTCCTGTATTCTTGTTGATGCGGTCCACCTTAATACTATATCCCTCCAAATCATTGGTGAATATACCTTCCTGCAAGGACATTTCCGGCTTCTTTTTACGAATATCATAGTAGAGGCTACCCAATTTCAAGTTGGCATAGGGCAATACATTATTTGAAAACACGAATGCCAATCCGGTAAGCATGACAATCAGAACAATCAGGGGTTTCATGATGCGGTAAAGCGAAATTCCTGCCGATTTCAAGGCTATCAGCTCATAATTTTCACCCAAACTACCGAAAGTCATAATAGATGACAACAAGACTGCCAAAGGTAATGCCATAGGAATCAATGTTAAGGCAACATAATAAAGGAATTCCACAATAATCGAGACATCTAATCCCTTACCAACCAAATCATCGATACTTCGCCATAAAAATTGCATGATTAATACAAACATGCTGATGAAAAATGTTGCTGCAAAAGGTCCAATGAAACTTTTGAGCATAAATATATGCAGTTTTTTCATTTGTCAAATATAACCTGTCAATAATTCTATCTTACGAAACAGGTGCAAAGGTACTATTAATCGGCAAAAGTCAAACTATCAAGCCCCAAGATTACGATGGAGAACATCCATTTGTTTATCCCATAGCTCTACAGAATCACTTTCTTCATCTTCATCCACAAAATCGGTAATAATTAAGGCAACATCCCCCGTCAACGGCTCCACGCGAATATCAAAGCCAAAATATTCATCTTCTTCCGCATCATCCCATGCAAAATAGACTCTTGAATTAGGCTTTGCCTCCAAAAGCGTGGCCGGATGTTCCGATTTATTCCACATAAAAGTGAATTTTTCTCCTTTCTGTGACACATCATCCGCGAACCATTCAGACAAACCGGCAGGCGTACTGAGACGGGAATACAATACCTTTACAGAGGATGAAAAAATGTACTCTAGCTCTATTTTTCTTCTCATATCACGAAAATTTGAGCCTAAATTTAGAAAATAAATTTATATCATGCAAAAGTATCTCCAGAAAATTCTCGCTTAATGGCTTCCATGTAACGTACTTTCCAACGTTCCCCATTGTTATCCTCCATATGGGAAAGCCCGTTAATCAAGTCGGCCAACGAAAGTTTATGAAAATCAAGCGCCGGAAAATAAGATACATCATCTTCATCTTTCACTTCAACCAAAATACGCTGATCAACCAGCTCCTGCAGTACAACCCTCGCCTTACTTGAACTAATCCGCAACCGCTTACAGATTAATGCAAGAGAAGGCCCTCCATTGTTATGTGTGTATTCATCAGAAATAAACCGCAACATTTTAATGGACGTATGTACATCATCCACCCATCTGCCATTAGCATCCAGCGTGCCACGATAGAGAAAGTGACGATTTCTCATAATATAACACAATTCCGTACCCCATAATACAATACTCCAACTCAATTGCAACCAGACCAACAATAATGGCAAGGCTGCCAATCCTCCATAAATGGCATTATAGGAACTGACCCCTATCTGGAAACGAAGATAAAACCACTGCACAACCTGAAATATTGTACCTGCAACAACTCCGGACAGCAATGCATACTTAAACTTAACCGGCGTTGTCGGCATAAACATGTATAGAAAAACGAACAGAAACCAAACCAACACATATGGTGCCAGGCGCAGAATAGCTGTAAGAGCAACTCCGGCATACCCCAGAAGACTTTCGCTTGTCGCATATTCCTGCAAACTAGCGGTCATAAATACATTAATACTACTAACCAACACTATTAATATCGGAGCAATGAAAAGAATTGACATATAGTCAGTGAATTTTTTTACCACCCCTCTTCCTTTTTTTACTCCCCAAATACGGTTCATCGCCAATTCCGTACTAGCCATCATCCTGACTGCAGACCAGATTAACAGAACAATTCCCAAACCGGTAATAATGTTGCTTTGCGTATGGTCGAGCGCTTTACCAGCCACATCCATCACCCACTGCATCACGTCCGGATTTGTAAAAGCATATCCCTGCATCCATGTTTCCAACGACTTGGAAGCCCCAAAGCCACGAGCAACAGCCAATATCAATGCTACAATCGGAATAAAGGCAAGTGTTGAATAAAACGTCAATGCCGACGCAGAAATAGCCGATGCATTTTGTGTAAACCGGTCGACAGACACGACAATAATTGCAACCATTTTCAATAACAGGTCGGTGAAAAAAGTTGAAATCCGCCAATCACGTCTCAGAATGGAGTAATAAAATTCTACAATCAGATATTTCTTCAAACCAAGCATGTATTTATTCTTTCTCATGATGTGGAGTATATTACTGTCATAAAGGTTAATCAGTGCCACAAAGATACAACAAATGCCGGAAAGCCCACATG
>CAJJNP010000162.1 GCA_905193145.1 uncultured Odoribacter sp.
ACTTTATATATCATGCTGTTGCAGAAGCGGGAGGAAAATGCGATCACATTGGCAGCCACGGCTAATAATGGTCGTATTGTAGAGGAACCATTATCCGGGAAGGATCCTGTGGCTCCCAAGAAGCTAGTGTTTTTATTGGCTGCGTTTGTGGTGGGCCTGTTTATTCCGGTGGGAATCATCTTTGTCGTGGAATTATTGAAATATAAGATCGAGAATCGTGGCGACGTGGAGCAATTGACGAATGTTCCGATTTTGGGCGAATTGCCCTTGTGTGGTCATAAATCCTCCGATAAGGGAGCGATCGTAGTACGTGAGAATAAAAACGACATGATGGAGGAGACCTTCCGGGGTTTGCGGACCAATCTGCTCTTTATGCTCCGGAAAGATCAAAAGGTCATACTTTTTTCTTCTACGCAGCCCGGAGAAGGTAAGTCTTTCGTGACTGGAAATCTCGCTGTCAGCTTGGCTTATTTGGGAAAGAAGGTGGTAGTGGTTGGTATGGATATCCGTAAGCCGGGCTTGAATAAGGTCTTCGATTTATCGAAAAGGCAGGAAGGAATATCTAATTATCTGATGGATCCGGAGGATAAGGATCTTTTTGATCTTGTGCAGCCTTCCGGCATCAGTCCGAACCTGGATATCCTTTTAGGAGGAACGATTCCCCCGAACCCGACGGAACTGGTAGCCCGTGATACCTTGGAGAAGGCGATAGAGCAATTGAAATCCCGTTATGACTACGTGTTGCTGGATACAGCCCCGATCGGTATGGTAACTGATACGGCCATAATAAGCCGTGTGGCCGACATGTGTGTTTATATCTGCCGTGCGGACGTGACCCCGAAAGCCGCTTTCTGCTACATTAATGTTCTTAGGGACGAGCATAAATTTGACAAGTTGGCGGTAGTGATCAATGGAATCGACCTGAGCAAACGTAAGAACACCTATGGTTACGGTTATGGTAAGAAATATGGTTATGGCTATGGTAAACATTATGGTTATGGATACGGCTATGGGTATGGCTTTGAGGTGGAGAATAAGAAAAGAAAATAACTGGATATGAAGAGAGAGGATCAAAACTTCAAATTGAAACAAATAGCGCCGTTTGCTTCTAAAATATGGCTGAGTTCTCCTACAATGCATGGGGATGAAATCAAATATATAATAGAAGCATATGAGAGTAATTGGATGTCTACCGTAGGTAAGAACATTAATGAGGTAGAACGTTTGGCTTGTGAGAAGATTGGTTGTAGGTATGCGGTTGCTTTGTCTGCCGGGACAGCAGCTTTGCATATGGCGGTTAGGTTGGCTGGGGTAAAGTCCGGTGATAAGGTCTTTTGTTCGGATATGACCTTTGATGCTACAGTAAACCCTATTGTCTATGAGGGAGGAGTCCCCGTGTTTATTGACACGGAATATGATACATGGAATATGGATCCGGTTGCGTTAGAGAAGGCCTTCGAGATTTATCCGGAAGTGAGGGTTGTTGTGGTCGCTCATCTATACGGAACCCCGGGTAAAATCGATGAGATCCGGGCCATTTGCCGGAAATATAATGCTATTATCATAGAGGATGCGGCGGAATCGTTGGGAGCCTCTTATAAAGGTGTACAAACCGGGACTTTCGGTCATTACAATGCGATCTCTTTTAATGGAAATAAAATTATCACGGGATCTTCCGGGGGAATGTTATTGACGGATGATTTGGAGGCGGCGAACAAGGTACGCAAATGGTCTACCCAATCCCGCGAGAATGCCCCTTGGTATCAACATGAGGAACTGGGATATAATTATCGTATGAGTAACGTGATAGCGGGGGTGGTAAGAGGACAATTCCCTTATCTGGCGGAGCATATCGCTCAAAAGAAGGCTATTTATGAAAGATATAAACAAGGATTCAAGGATCTTCCGGTAACGATGAACCCCTTTGATGCGAAACATTCCGAACCCAATTACTGGCTGTCTTGCCTATTGATTGACGAGGATGCTATGTGTAAGCAGGTACGCGGGGAGTACGAGGCTTTGTATATCCGTGAATCTGGAAAAAGCTGTCCGACAGAGATCCTGGAAAAACTCGCCCAATATAATGCGGAGGGTCGTCCTATCTGGAAGCCCATGCACATGCAACCTATTTATCGGATGAATGGCTTTGTCACCCGGGAAGGCAATGGCAGGGCGAATACAAATGCGTATATAAGTGGTGGTGTCCGTGGAAAGGATGGCAAGCCATTGGATGTAGGCATGGATATTTTCCATAGAGGGTTGTGCTTGCCGAGTGATAATAAGATGACGGTGGATCAGCAAGAGGTGGTGATTGAAGTGATAAGGGCATGCTTTGAGTGAGTTATGTATTTTGTTTCTGCGTAATTGGAGGAGTGGAGGATGAAGATTAATCTATATGAGAGATATATAAAAAGGCCGTTGGATTGTTTTTTGGCGTTGTGTGCATTGATTATGCTATCTCCAGTAATGGGAATCATTGCTTTACTGGTAAGAATAAATCTTGGTTCGCCTATATTATTCAAACAGAATAGGCCAGGAAAAATCAATTCAGCAACAGGGGAAGAGAAAATTTTTAGACTCTGCAAGTTTAGATCAATGTCAGATGAGCGAGATGAAAATGGAGAATTGCTCTCCGATGAATTGCGGCTTACAAAATTTGGCCAAATTCTCCGTTCCACATCTCTCGATGAATTGCCTGAACTGATTAATATTATCAAGGGAGATATGGCGATAGTTGGACCAAGACCATTGGCAGTGCAATACTTACCTTACTATAACAACGAAGAAAGGAAGAGACATTTAGTACGACCTGGTCTGACAGGTTTGGCACAAATAAATGGACGTAATTCATCAAATTGGCCTCAACGATTCAGATATGATATTACATATGTTAATAATATTTCATTGAAAACAGATGTTTTCATCATATTGAAAACGATTTATAAAGTATTTAAAAGAGAAGGCATTGCAGTCAGAGGCACAGGGCAAATGTTAGATTTTGATGAATATAGGTTATTAGAGAACAAATTAATAAAGCAAGACGGTGCTGGCCATTATGTGAAACTGCGTTGGATAGAGGAAAATGACGCATCTGTCCTAATGGAATTAAATAATAATAATGAAATTGCCAATTGTGTAGTGGGAAATCCAAAGAAAGTGAATTATGAAGAGCAACTTCTTTGGATGACAAAAAGAGCTGAGGAAAAAAATACTGTTCGTATGATGATTGAATATGATGGTATCGCAGTTGGAACAATAATAATAAACAATGTTGATTTTAATAATAAAGTGGGAAATATTAACATTAAAATATTACCAAAATATCATGGGAAAAAGATAGGAGCCAATGCGTTGGATATAGCGTGTCAATATGCATTTGAGGAACTTAATCTGTTTTGTTTAACAGCACATATTTTGTCGGATAATGTGGCTTCGATTTCCTTGTTTGCAAAAAAAGGGTTTATGAAAGAAGGGATTTTGAGAAGTCGTGTTATTAAGAACGAATATAGAATGGACTTGATTTCTATGTCTTATCTAAAAAATTGATAATGCACGGAGGAAGTGATAAAATGTATGAAATAGGGAGTGAATTTCATGAACGTACAACACAAATTGGCATAAATAAATATACAAATTTAATCGATATAGAGAAACGGTATGTGCTTTCTGGTAGAACTGCTATTGCATATATCATTAAAGATATCTTGTCTTATTCTATATTTAGAAAGGTGGCGTTGCCCGCCTATTGTTGTGCTTCTATGGTAGAACCTTTTATTTCTAAGGGAATTGAGGTTGTTTTTTATGGAATACGCTTAAATTATGAAAAAATATTTGAGCAAGTGGAAGCTGTACTAGTAATGGACTATTTTGGTGTCGGAAGTGAATCAACTTTTAAGTTTGCAGAACTTGGTAAGAGAAAAAAAAAGATTTTGATAGTAGATGCTACACAAACAGCCTTTTCACGATTGGCAACATATCCTTTGGCTGACTACATTTTTGTTAGCTATAGAAAGTGGACAGATTGTCTTTGTGCAGCTGTATATGCTAAAAAAGGATTTTCTATTGTTTCCCCTAAAAAAAGTAATGATACATATGTTACGTCGTGGAGAATGGCTGCAAATATGAAGGAAAAATACCTTCTTCATGCTTCTGGAGAAAAAGATGCTTTTTTAAATTTATATAAAAAGGCAAACAGACTATTAGGAGAGCATTATGAAGACTGCGCACCTCCTGCTGATGAAATAGAAAGATTTGAATTGATAGATTCAGATTATCTAAGACAATGTAGAAGAACGAATGCCACGATTTTAATAAGAACGATAACCGAAATAAAAAGATTATGGAAAAATGATGCGCAATTTATGTATGAAACACTTGGAGAAGAGGATTGCCCTCTTTTTGTTCCATTATTGGTTAATGCAGATATAAGAGATAAAATACAAAAACAGTTAATTATATCTGGCATTTTTTGCCCGATTCATTGGCCTATAGATTTGAATTATCCATATGTCAAAACGAAATACCATGATTGTGAAATATCATTGGTATGTGACCAAAGATATGGAAAAGAAGAGATGATTAGGGAAGCAAATGAAATATCTATAGCAGTTTATAATTTAGAAAATTGTTTAAAGGAGTAATAAGAATGAAAACTATTTTAATTACAGGAATTGGCGGTCTGACTCCCCGCTCTATAGCTAAAGTTGTCAAAAAAAATCATCCTGATTATAGACTCATCGGATGTGATATAGAAAAAAAAGCAGTAGGATTTTTTATGGCGGGGTTGCTTGATGAATATTATATATGTCCCAGATGTACATCGCCTGATTATTTCCTATGGGTAGAAGAGCTTGTAAAAACAGAGCATATTGACTATGCTTTTGTACAACCAGAAGCAGAAATTGTGGAGTGGGGAGCATATTATGAGAAGCACAAAAAGTTTCCATGTCCTGTATTTATGGGTAACAAGTTCTTCTCGGAATCCCTGCGCAATAAGTCCATAATGGCAGAGCTTCTTGAAGGAACCGACTACATACCAAAAACAATTAAGGTAACACAGGACAATCCTCGTTATGATGATGTGAAAGACCTGATAGGGTTTCCTTGTTGGATACGTGCCACAGAAGGTACAGGCGGCTTAGGTTCGTTACGTCTAGATGATTTGAATAGCTACAAGAGTTGGCTGTTCATTAATAGCAGCATTCCGGAATTTACAGTGTCTGAATTTTTAACTGGTCGTCATTTGGCAAACCAAATGCTTTACTACAATGGTGAGTATGTGAAAGGTGCTGCATTGGAATGTGTGGAGTATGTAATGGCAAACACAGCCCCGTCCCATGTGACCGGAAATACTCATTTTGGCCGCTTTTTAAATGAAGATCGTATAAATTCGTTTTGTGATAACTGCATTAAGTATTTAGAGAAAAAGTTAGGAGTCCCAGCTCATGGTATTTTTTCTTTTGATTTAAAAGAGGATAGTTCTGGAAATATGAAGGTGACAGAAATTAATATTCGCCATATGGCTTATACTGGTGTTATGGCGCAGGTTGGTTTTGATCTTATTGAAGATACAATAAAAATTATGGAGAATGGAAATAGTGACGGGGTTAACAGAGATCCGTTTCATCATTATGATAAGCCGTATGTGTTCCTAAGAGATGTAGATGTGGAGCCAATTGTGCTTGAAAGCGAAGAGATGTTTGAACAATATAATGTGATAGGGAGGTGACATTTATGCGGAGTAAATTCAGAAGTAGTTGGGATAAATTAAATTTTAAAGTTGAATCAATATTTAGAAAGCATAAGTATACGAAAAGAGGAAAAATTCGTATCAAAAAAATGAATGGTGGTTATGATTGTGGCAAAGAGTATAACACGGTAGTAATTCCATTTTGGAAACGGTTCGGGTATAAACCCAAAAAACTATGGTATCAAATCTATTGTGATAGGGAAAAAAAGATTGATCCGAGGTATATGCCAGATGACTTATATTATGGGGATCTTATTCCTTATTTTAGCAATATGCAATTCAGGCGTTTTGCGGAAGATAAGTGTTATCACGATATGTGGTTTCATGATTTGAATCGTCCAGAGACAATATGTAAAAATGTTGCAGGCGTTTTTTATGATGGACAAAAAAATATTATAAACAGAGAGAAAGCCGTTGCGCTCTGTATTCAACACAGAGGAGAACTAATCATAAAACCTTCAATTGACAGCGGAGAAGGACGACTAATTAGTTTTTTTGACCCTCAGAGAGATAGCGTTGATAAAGTACAAAAGTTAATAGATGATCTAAAAGCTAATTACATTGTGCAGGGTGTTGTAAAACAACATCCGATCCTTGAGAAAATGAACCCTTCTTCTCTAAACACAATACGAGTAGTATCCTTCTTTTTCGAAGGAGAAGTTTATATTTTATCTATAATTTTACGCATGGGAGCAAAAAATGCCCGTGTTGATAATATTGGAGCTGGGGGATTTGCGTGCCAAATTCATGAGGATGGCAGATTGTATGAATTTGGGGTCAATAGAAAGGCGGAATGGGTAAAGGAAAATGCATATGGTATAAAATTCGCAGATGTTACGATTCCTTTTGTTGATAAAATCATAGAAATAATAAAAAATAAGCATAAACAATTAGCGCACTTCAAAATAATTGGATGGGATTTTGCAATAGATAAAGATGAAAATCCGGTGTTCATTGAATATAATCTTTGTCCTGGGCAAAATCAGATCACTTGTGGTCCTACTTTCGGAGATTTGACAGAACGTGTGTTAGATGAGTTCTTTGTGAAAAAGACATTGAAATATGCACAGAATTAAAATAGATATAGACTAATTTAGACGAGGAGAATAATAAATGAAAATTGCTATTTTAGGAGCTGGTAACGCGGGATGTGCGGTTGCGGCTGATTTAACATTGAAAGGACATGAAGTTACTTTGATTAAGACATCTCATGCGATGCATGATGATAATTTTGAGTATATGCAATCACATAAAGGAGAAATGACTTTAAATGAGTTTGGCAAAGTTTCTACTGCGTATATTTATCGAGTTACAAGAAATCTAGAGGAGCTGCAAGACGCTGAAATCGTTATCATATATATTCAAACGAATTTTCATGAGCAATTAATAGAAAAGATAGCACCATATCTACAAAAAGATCAAATACTTCTGATCAATCCGGGATATTTGTCTACTGCCTATGTTCTTAAATATTGCCAAGACAAGCCTATCATTGTAGCGGAAGCTCAAAGTTCTTTTATAGACGGTCGTATTATGGAACCGGGGCAGTTTAAGGTTGGTTTTCGAAATGTAAGGAATCCAATTGGTATTTATCCTTCATCAAGAAAAGAGGAAGCGATAGAAAAATTGGATAAATTACAAGAACGATTTGTTTATTTGGATTCTGTGGTAGAGGCCGCTCTTCATAATCCCAATTTAGTAGTACATACCGTGGGATCTGTCATGAGCATACCGCGTATAGAGAAATCGCATGGTGATTTTTGCATGTATCATGAGGCATATACGAGAGACAATCCTGCCACATGGAGAATTTTGGAGGCGATGGATGCGGAGAAAATGAATGTTTTAGAGAAATTGGGTTTTTCAAGACTAAGTTATGTGGAAGCTTGTAAATACCGAAATTCATTAGATGATAATAAAGACGCTAAAGAGGTTTTCTTGGACT
>CAJJNP010000163.1 GCA_905193145.1 uncultured Odoribacter sp.
GCAACGAGGTGTGGAGCCGGGTGCTCGACATGGACGGGAACGTCATCGAGGAGACCGGCAACAAGGGGATGATACCGTTCCTGTTCCAGGGGCAGTATTATGACCGGGAAACAGGGCTGGCGTACAACAGGTTCAGGTATTACTCGCCGAAAATGGGCATGTATGTCTCGCAAGATCCGATTGGATTAGCAAGCGGAGAACCTAATTTTTATGCGTATGTAAGTGATAGTAATCAATTAATTGATCCTTTTGGACTTGCTCACTTGAATTCCCTTACAGCAAAAGCAAATTTCAAACTTTACATTATTTATGAAGACGCAACCAAAACAAAAGTATTAAAGATAGGAAAAGCTAAATCAGACGATGTAATGCCTACCTTAAGTAACAAGAACAGAAGGATGCATAATAGTGAAAGGGCTGCAAAAAGACAATACCCAAATGCCTTTGCAGAAGAATATAGAGATTTGGGATATACTTCTACTCGAAAAGCAATTGGAGCAGAAGCAAAAGAAGTAAGAAAGAGAAGAAATAAAGGAGAACGACTTCCCTTAAATAGGGAAAAAAAGAAATCTTATCAAAGAAATAGCTAATTATGAAATTTAAAATAGTATATAGTTCACAATTAATGAACACAGATTTTAATATTGAGAATCCAAAAGCGGAGGCTTATCTAACCAAAAAAACTAAATTTATTGATAACGATTTATTGGGAAATTGGGTTGTTTTTATTAATGTTATATATTCAAGTGCCTCGTATCTAAGTTCTATATTAATAAGTAAAAAAGGAATTACCTATACGAAAGATTTGGAAAAATATATATCAATAGACATACCCATTCCAACAAAAGAGCAAATCGTATGGGGCATTGATAAAAAATGCACTTCATATCAACCCATTTATAAAGATATTGAAAAACATAATTATATTATTAATTTTGACTATAGTAAGTTTGACAATATACAAGATTATATAGAAGCTGCTATAATTTTTGCTTTAGATAATTTATTTAAAATCGGTTTTACAATAAAAGGAACGAAAATTAAGGAGCATTGGTGAACGTTTTTGTAATTTTGGTTCCCAGGGACAAGAGTACGACAAGGCTATAGAATTAAGCTATAATCGTTTTAGGTACTACTCGCTGTAGATGAGGATGTGTATCTCGCAAGATCTGATTGGACTTGGAGGGAGAATACTAAACTTATACGGATATGTCAGTGACACCAATATAAGTTGTGATTATTTCGGGTTATATTTGCTTATTCCAAATGCACCAACATATTCAGGTGTTTACCATATCAAGCTACCAAATGGTGATGGTTACGTAGGTTCTGCTATAAATATTGGAGAAAGATTAGAATCGAATAATCATCAAACAGCAAAACAAATGATAGAAACTGGAGAATACACAATAACATTTTATGAGGTTGATATGGGAACAGCTACAACCAGGAAAGAACAAAACCATGTACTAAGGCATTTTGAACAGCAAATAATGGATGTTAGTCCTCATAATCAGAATCGTTCGCGCGCGATGAACCAGACATAGCCTATCTTCTGCATGAAATTAAGTACGAGAAACCCCATTTTCAGAATGTGATTGACTCAAAGGATATCGAGAGAGTCTTTTGTGTAAAACCGATGTTTGACAATCCTCGCATAATCCGGCAGTCCGGGGCATTTTTCCTTTATGGTATCAATGGCAATAAAAGCCAACCAGCATCACTCAACTTCAGCTACAAAGTGTACATCATCAATAAAGCGCAGAAGCAGAAGATCAGGAAGCAGCTTGAAGCCCTCGGCATAGACAAATCAACGTTGTTCCCAGAAGTCGAACACGTGGCCGAGCATATAAAGGACAAATATCATCTACCTAAGTAACCTTTCCCTCATTTAAAAAAAACAAGCCGAGCTATTACACGGATAACTCGGCTCTCAGCTTGAAAAAATTACATCAAGTCTTAATCTCGTGGTATATCTTGAACTTGCAAGCATTTCTCTACTTTGTATAAATAATACCTACATTTTATTATTACAAATGTTACTATTATACGAGAAATTACTATATGCCCTATGAATAGAATGAGGGGAAAGAGCAATACAATCAAACTTATAACAACAAACGGGAACTCAAATTCAGAGAAAAACTTATAAGTCCAATCAAAGCTAACAATTCCAACTACAAATAGCGTAATAAAAAATATAAATCTAATATTTGACCATAGATTTCTACTATATTTCCTACAATCTTCTTGATAAAGGTTATAGCCCGATATAAATAGCTCTATAACTAAAACTATCTGAGAAGTTACTAAAATATAAGTTTTTACAAGTGCTTCATGTTGAGACCCAAACATCCCGATACAAAACAAGCATAAGAAACCGTATAATCCAGCATATAATCCGATGAAACCACAACCTTCCAAATCAAGTTGGTTTTCATCAGTCAGATATTTTAAACGGCGATATGCCTTATCTAAATAGGCACTATTTAATATACATTCACTATTCTCACTTTTTAGACTCTCTGTTATAATATCATTAGCACGAGACAATACCGCCCGTACCGACAACTTTAAATCTTTCTGATATTTACGATAAATTTCAGTCAGTACATGCTTGTTATCAAGATAGTATAATCCAAAGTCAAAAGCAATTATAAATTGTATGAATGCAAGTAGATTAATACATTCTATTCCAGACATTTTTCTATTCAAGTTTTTTAGCTCTCCATTCTTCTCCGTTATGTTTTAATACATATTCAGCAACGTACTGTATTAAATCAACCGGATGGAAAGAATAGCGCAAATTCCCTTTACGATAAGTAACCGATAACATAAGTTCTTTCTTGTCTTTATAAAACCCAATAGCCTCATTATACTTGATTTCTAAGTTCTTTTGGTTTTCTTCCAAAAAGATACTATTGGTTATTTTTTTCAAAGAGGCTATCAATTTCTCGATAGAGCTTTCTACCGGAACTTTCAATAAGGTATGACGCAACTTATAATCAAACTTCAACTCTTTGTTTTTAGATTCATAGTATTCCTTATCAACAGCAATAACCACAAATTTTCCTTTCCCGATTAATTTTGCTGCATCGGCATCTACTTTTCTGCATAGTAATTTATCACCATTAGAGATGTCTTCAGGTGACATAGAGGAGCCTTCAACAGTAAATATTAAGGGATTCTCAGATTGTTTATACTTAGAAATGTCTAACATTGAATTTTCACACGGAATCCTATCTGGTAACATTTCAAGACCTTTCAACGGAGTTACACTCAACGTAGGATCTCCAGCCGCCACACTCATAGTACCATCGGCATTCATACCGTTGGTATGCACTTCTTTCCCAAAGGCAAAGTGATAAAGATTAGATACTAACTGTTTCAATTTCAACATATTAATTAATAGTATGCGTCTAAGCGCACATTTATGATTCGCAAAGTTAGCGTTTTTTCTCATAACTCGCAAGTTTATAGGGGTTAAACATCAATAATGCCATCGTATGAGGCCCTTGCCTGAACTGTAACAAGAGGATTACACAACAGCCCTCACTCACTAATAAAACATTCTACCATAAAAACAAAAAGAATGCAATGAATGATTACGATTTAACCTCTTTTGTTTAAAAGCCGGTTTGCTTTGCCTGTGATGAATTGAATAGCAGGATGAAAAAAGACTATGTAAGATAATATTTTTGTGAGGAGGACAGCCTGTAAGCAGTGTTTCTTCTATTTTGTCGGTTAATAAATTTAATTGATTGCTTGTTAAGTTCAAGGGAAAATTCTATATTTGCGAAATATGATATCCTCCTTCTTGTCTTGAAAGCGGTCTGACTGCTTTAACCAAGGCGAAATGTCTTGGTTTTTAATAAATAATAAGATCAGCATGGCAGAATTAAAGGCAACCGTGTGCTTGCAAGGGAAGGATATAGAAGTGATTTCATCACATATTGAATTTAACCGCAAGACAGATAATAAAGGAAGGCCAGTGACAAATGTTATTGGCGGACGTATTACCATAACCGTTGAATCTACCAGAGAAACTACTATTCTTGAAGCAATGGTAAACAGTCCTTTCAAAGCGATAAGCGGCAAGGTGATTTATTACAACACTAAGGATAATTCAATCTTTCGTGTCGTGGAGTTCAAATATGCGTATATCGTATATTACAAAGAGGTTTACAATGTTGACAGGAAACGCCAAATGTATTCCACCATCACATTTTCTGCGGATATTATTATGATAGGAGACGCATATTTAAGCAATCAATGGTAAGACTGACGATTCCTGCAAGCCTTTATTGGATCTTTCAAAGAAGAAACATGAAATTTAGTTGTTTGGATATTATTGTATTAAGAAATATCACTAACTTTGTTCATTGTGGATGTGGTGATAATGGATTTGCAGCGTCGTTTACTATTTCAATATTTAATGTTCTTATTGCTACATTTTTGTTTTCCAATGGAGTTAAAATAGAATTATGTTAATAACAAAGGTATGAATACTTTGATTCTTGATTTTTTAAACAGCTATGCTGATAATACTAATCCTCAGTATGCCGTGATGCTGAAAGGAAAATGGGGATGTGGCAAAACTCATCTTATAAAAGAATGGAAGAAGAGGTTTGATGGAACCGCAGATACCGACGAGGAAATTACGCTAAAGCCCATTTATATTTCGACCTATGGAATGGATAGCGTGAATGACATCAAGACAGCTATAGATAGGGAATTAAATCCTTTCTTCTATTCGAAAACGGGGCGTTTCATAAAGGGAGTTTTGAAATTAGCCGGTAAGGTAGTCTTCAAGACGAGTATGGATTTTAATGAAGACTCTAAAGAGGATGGTTCATTTTCCGCAACACTGGATTCGTTGTCGTTACTACAAGTGAAAGACGACAGTATAAAAGGTGTAAAGTTTCTGATATTCGATGACATCGAAAGGTGCCTGATAGAGATGAAGGAATTGTTAGGCTTTATCAACTATTTTGTAGAACATTGTAATTGTCATGTTGTCGTAATTGGAGATGAGAACCACCTTGAAGAACTTCCCAAGGCTGTATTGGATGAGTTTAAGGAAAAGACCATAGGTAGGGAATTTGAAATACAACCTGACATAGAAGAAGCCATCGAATACTTCCTTGGCGAAGTACCGGTATCCGATTATTTGAAAGAAATGCGTGATTTCATTATTGCCTGTTTTATGTGCACAAAATCCGATAACTTACGGGTTTTGAGACAATGTTTATATGATTTTAAAAGCCACTTAAACAAACTTCCTCCCGAGCTGGTTGAAAAGGATAATATCTTTCTTAAAAATATTCTTGGGTCATTTATTGCAGTGTATGCAGAGTATAATAATAGTGAGAACAAAGAGGTAATTTGTAATTGGAGTAGAGATTGTCGGATTTCACTACTCCAAGATAATAATGAAGATAAGCAAAGGATACATCATCTAAGGGAAAAATATCACTCTTTGAACAAGGAGTTAATTTATAATGTCTTAAATCCGGAGTATGTTACGGCTATTATACAATATATTATCACAGGTGCTCCACTTGTAGAATTTATTGTTACGGAGATAAGGGATAAGCAAAAAGAATTGAAACCTTGGGAAATGCTATCCGGCTTTTTCGATATGGAGCAGCAAAAACTTGAAAGAATTTGTCAAGATACTATAACATCCATATTGGATAGAGAGATAAAAGATGCTTATCAACTTGGTTATAGTATTGCGTATCTATCATACTTTCACGCTATTGGCATTTTCTATTTTATACAGGCTTATGTCTCTTTAATAAAAGTAAGAATAGCAGAAATGATTGATAGCCAAACCTGTTTAGAGGAACTTTATCAGCTAAGAGGGCTTTTTATTAGTGGATGTAATTATGTAACCACAGATTCCAAAACCCCAATAACGGATGATATTGTGGACTATTTCTTGCAGAAGATGAAATCAAAGATAAATGAGTTGCCGGATCAAATGCAAAAAGCACTGCGTAATTTGACTGAAGGAACAGTAGAACAACTTATAATCATAGACAGATTGCCTTATCCAGATAAAAGTTGTACATACGAACTTCGTGCTATATTTGCATATGAAGATGCCAATGCTCTTTTTGATGCTATCTGCAAACTAAGCAATAAAAGCAGAAATACTTTTACGCAATTTCTTGCTTATCATTATAATTTTGACTATGATTTACAAGATGTGGGAGACAGATATAAGGCAGATGTTCCTTGTTTACTCAAGTTGAAAGATTTGGTCGGTAATGAAATCAGTATATCAAAAGGAGTGGATAAACTTGCCTTCATAAGATTAAAAGATGCCTTGATTGAAGCTATTAGGAGGTGTGAAGGCAAAAGTGATACATTGCCACCAATGTAGAAGCTAAAAATGGCGTATCGCAAAAAACGGATATGCGATGAAAGAATATTATCTCTATTTGACTAAAAACAGAAGATATTAATAGCTATAAATGAGAATGGGTGGTGGCGGGGAATCGGGAGGTTATAAAGGGAGAAAGGATGCCATAAAAGAGTAGAGCCGTCGGCAGACCGGAGCGCAAAAAAATCCCTCTGCCCAGTCATCGCGACCATGCAGAGGGAACGGTTGAATTATGATTATGTCAAGCAGCTTCGGCAATAGCTTCGTGTTTGGCAGCCTGCGGTTGTTCGGCCTCTTTCAGGCTTTCATCAATCCTGTGCTGGAGTTCCTTACATTCCTGTTTGAGCCTTGACAGTTCATCGGCTTTGCTCCACTGACGGCAAATGATGTCCTGCAATGTGGGAATTTCGCTTTCTATCCGCTCTACCGCCTTTTGTTGCTTCTCGATAAGAGAGGGCAATTTGCTTAATGCTCCATGCGGATATTGTGCCGACTCAACAAAACCAAGCGGCAGCGCACCGCTCAGACCGCATCGGTATTTCAATCCACTTATACCCTCTACAAAGAATGTATTGCGGTCAAACGTACCGTCCATATTATACTCGCTATGCACCAACAAGTTTAGCCCTGCATACGTGCCAACTGTACCATACGCTCCGTTGCGGTAGGTCTTGGCGATACGGTGCAACTCCCGGCCAACTTCCTCGGTACTGGCTTGCGGCAAGTTCAAAAGCAGGGTTGCCTTTGCCCCATTATACGAGTTGATGTATTCCAAATCCCTCTTGAAATCGGCCTCAGTACGCTTTGCCTTTTCGATTTCTCCCTGACCGGCAGCTATTTTACGCTCGGCACGGATGCGTTCTTTCTTGAAAATAGCCTGTTCCTTTTCAAGCTGCATAATCTTGTTGTCGAGCTTCGTCTTGTTCAGCAAGTCGTTATTGCCTGACAGAATAGCCACGAACTCGGCGAAGTTCATACCGCTGTCCTCATCCATGCCTCCCTCGTCAATACGACGCACGGCGATTGTGCCGTTGTTAATTTGATTGATAAACATCTGCTTGTTTCTCAACAGATTGAACTTGTAGGCGTCAAGGGTCTTTTCCGTGCCGTAAATTACAATATCTACCACATTGCCACCCCACAGCTTTACAGTGTTGCCTTTGCGTACCGCCCTGCCGTTTCGTTGCTCCATGTCAGCAGGTCGATCGGGTAGGTCAAGGGCATTACTGCCCTCTTCCCCCCTCAGAACCGTAC
>CAJJNP010000164.1 GCA_905193145.1 uncultured Odoribacter sp.
TGTTGCTGTCCAATAATTGTTTTTAGGTGTTATCCCCACCCTTTTATTCCCCAGCCCATATGAAGCCGGGAAAAATATTGTCCCACCAGACATATCCCACATTCCGATTTCTTTCATCCTCCTGCAATAAAAATATCCCCCACCATTACTCAAGAAATCAGACATAAATTTATCCGCATTGATTTTCCTGTCCAGTCCCTGTTCATTCCCATCAAATGTCGTTGCAGAGAATACTCCCGATGCAGGTAGACAATACCCACAAGGAGAAGGATCATAAATGGTCTTATTAACCGATTCATCAATAGGTGTGACGCTTGAAGAAGCACATCCCCAAAGCTGGTGACCCTGCTCCCACGTCCAATTTCTACCTTCAGAACTATATAGTGAAGTGCCATCATGATAGAACACATGTGGCCTCTTTATTCCCTCAGCAATCGTAGCCAGACCACTCTGAACGACAAATCGGTATCCGTTTGAAGCATAACAGGTTTTTGCAGTCGGAGAAGAAGAACCCATAACGAAGCTTCCCAGCATCGGATCCTTGCGGCCAAACTGGAAATACGGATTATTGCCCTTTTGTATAATCTCATATCTTTTCTGAATTAATGGCACAATTATTGTTTTCCTTGTTCCAGTCTGCGTGAAACGAACAAGTACTTGGCGCTGTTCATAAGTTGTGGTCTCTCCATCACACCAACCTATGTTCACCGGCATCATCTTATACTCCCTATTATTTCTGCTATATATGGTCTTAATACCATCACCGAGCCTATAGTCAGTAACCCAAATATGCCAACTCCACATGATTACTCCATTCCTTCTCACTGCCACAATGGCGTTGCCTTGTCGGATTGTCAATCCTTCCACTTTGAACTCCAACCGCATCTTGTCTTGCGAAAGCCGGACTCCAGTCACCAAATCTTTTGCATCCTGCCAAATCAGGATAGCATCTGTAGGAGTGCAATCTAAATTATTATAAATATACGGATTGGAAATCAATCTACCGTAATTATTTTTAAAAAAAGAACCTCTATAAGCGGAGGAATTTTCACGTCCTCCCTTGATTCCGTTACCATAAACCAACGGAAGTGAATAAACTCCCGGAGCGTTTATCAGATAACAGTTTGCCGTATTCTCCACTGTCTCCTTACCCTCACCGTTCGAAAGATTATACGGATTTTCTCCCGTTTGAATATTGATATCTTCTGCCGCTTGCAACAAATTATTGTGCGGATTCTCAATCTTCCCATTTTGGGCATCTACTGTTGCCGTATAACTTTGCGACGGACCACCGTTACCGCTCTCAATAAAACTCGAAAGCCAGATAGGACGAGAAATAATGCGATAACCTCCACTGCCATCCTCCTCCACAAACTCGGCAGACCAGCTCACATTTACATTCTGCAAAGAACCATCTCCACCGGAAACGGTTGCCTGGCTGGTGACCAAATAACTGATACTCCCTCCTTTATAAGTAAAGTTTCCTGGTACTGTTACAGAAAATTTCGGAACGACCGATATACTTGTCGTGGAAATCCGGTAAGTTATTGTCTTACCCATAGGCCAGATTTTTCCGGCAATAGAGGTTTTCAAAGTACGCTGCGTTAAAGTAAGCCTATCTGTATAAACAACCTCTATAGATGCATCGGAGGGAAGATGCTGGGGAAGCATCATAAAAGTGCGGCCTCCGCCTGTAATTTCTTCATCATGCTGCCCACCCACTTCTTTTTTAAGAGTCTGTGAAAAATCTGTCACACCACTGAATTTCTGCCATGAGCCACTCCCCATCCGGTAAACGGCTTTCCCATACACACCCTTTAATGTAATTTTTGATACAGACCCGGGCAGCATGTCATCACCCGTGACAAATCGTACGGCAGTAAGCGCATGTCCAAAAGTCAGGGAAGCTGCGGATGATGTATTTCCCGGCATATCTCCGGAAACAGCAACCAGTAAGTCTTTCTGATTCAAGACTTCTGCCGGAACAGAATAAGTGATTTCCGGCGTTCCCGCCACACTCTTGTCGGACAGGGCAACCCCTTCCGAGTTATATGGGGCATATGCAAAAAAACGTACATTACGACCGCCACCCGGCCAATGATAAGTGGTTGTCCAGGAAGAGGCTTTCGTAACCTTGACATTATACATATAATCCGACAAACACGAATGCTCATCCCATGCACCCGAATACACGGAAGCCAATACTCCGAATGATTCGTAGAAGTCCGTTTCTACGACAGGCGCAGCCCGAGTAGAAAGTTGCTCGTTCCTGCCGGCACTCTCAGACTGGAAAGCATGCAGGTAAAGCTCTTCCCCACCGTCTTCCGCCTGTAAAGGAAACACTCCCAAGAGGGAATCCTCCTCCATCGTGCAGGCATATCCTTCTCCTCTGTCCGCACGAGTACCCGGCAGTTCCAGAGTATCGGATGGAGAGAAGCTGATTTTAGAACAGGAGTAAATGGTTTCCACCATCTCATCCTGACACGATTCAACGAGCGTCATTGCAATCGGCAACATCACTATCACGCCTTTCCTCCAAGCAGTACTCCTGAAAAAACAGTATAGATTATTCATATTCATCGTATCTTTTTCTTTGTATGCAACTATTTTCATGCATTCTGGCAGTCAGTTGCCCCTATTCAGAATAGGGGCAACTGCTTTTCTACATACTAATATCTTTCGGGCTTTCTTCCCATGAGCTCACATTCACAGTAAATTTGATAACACCTCCCAATACATCATCCCCAGGATTGTAATGATCTTCAGTATTTGACGGGTCCACTACTTTCTCGGGATCTACCTTACCTGCCCCATTGGAGAAGTCCAATGTATAAACATATTTCTTGCCTGCTTCCCAATCCGTATCTATAGGAACTGCCACCCAATCATATTCAAGAGTACCCATAGGATACACACGAGCACCTGCTTGTGTATTAATCTGTACTTTAACAGCCAGATAGGCTCCCAAGGCTACATTCGATTTGTCTGTTTCAACCTCCCATTTAACTAGCTGCTGGGGAATTAACATTGCATTATCACCTTCCGCTTTCATAATGGAAACAGGCGTACCTGTCAATGTCTGTTCGTTATCACAGAGAGCCTCATAATTGGTCTTCTCAGAGCCCAAAATCCAAGTTGTTTGTTCAAAATCAAACGTTCCTTTGGATTTCGGCTGTCCGATACGCACCCCCTGCACCTTATACGTGTAACCCGTGTTTGTATTTTTAGCCTTAACCTCAATCTGCACAAGCCGGTGTTGAAATCCCAAAGCAACTCCTGCCGCTGCATTTGTCTTATTACCGGTTGCCTTAATCGTAACAAAATCTTTCTGTTGGGTAATATCGGCTTTTGGTGAAAAATCTTTAAGTTGCTTGTTAGCGGAAGTGATTTCTAAAGTACCTCCGAGCTCTGACATGGAAGGCCAATAAGCATAAAATATCAGATTACTTCCGTCTCCCGGCCAATGATAAGCGGGAGTGGAAACAAAAAATGACGATCCACTTTCCTTCTCGAATAGCTGATTGGAAAAAAGGTTCTCATTGCGTACGTTCAGAGCCGTTACATAAATTTGATTCATTGTTGCTGTTGTCATTTCCGAGGCTCGGGTTCCCATTGCAGCTCGGAAATCAATAGCTCTTCCATTATTGATCTCTGTCTGTTCGTCTTTCGAACAAGACATCATGGCAATTGCAACCAAAGTTGTTAAAAATAGTTGTTTTCTCATAGGTAATAAAATTTAATTGTTAAATAAAATTGACTACTACATCTCTATATCTCTTTCTTCCGTTTTCCAATCATCGACAGACGGACGAAAGCCACCTCCGTTAGTAATGGGTTTCGGCACAGGAAGTCCGTCCACCCGAATATACACATTACGGGAATCAGGAGCCTTATGAACCTGTTCTGTCACATCATACTTATACTCCCACACACTTCCATCAGACAAAACCGTCTGAATCGTCAGCCAATGCATGCCATACTTCGAATGGCATTGTCCGAAGGTGAGCAGCTCTCCTGTGACAACTGTTTTGTCATCAGAAATGACTCCGTCAAAAGGTATTGTAACCCGCTCATCCGTTGTTTCGGTCCTGCCGGCAAACAACCCGCTTGCCAGACTTGACAACATACCGCCCACTCCTGACACATATTTCAGGTTTTCGGCATTGCGGACCTCTATCGTATAATGGCATACTGACACTTTCGGATACAGTGTGATTGTCCGCAACGACTCTCTATTCAACTCCACACGCTCCAGATAATCACTCCAGATCATATCAGGCGGCAACATGACAGGCTCGGCTCCAGCCTCCGGAATATTCTTCATAAAAGCATAACCGGAAGCCCAAGTCGCCTCCTGTGTCGTTACACAGAAAGTCTCTCTTTTCTTTGCACCCCGATAGCGGATATTTTCCGTATCGCTATTCAGACACACCACACTGTACGATCCGGCAGGAGCCCGGAAAGTACCCCCTTTACGATCCGTAAAATCATAACGCAGCACATCGCCTCCTCCGACAGGAAACAAATAAAGCGACATGGATGCCGGATTGGCATCCAGTGCCATCCTCCAATCGAACACCACCCTTGCATCCATCTCATAAGGCAAACCGTTATAAAGTTCTTTATGCTCACAGGCAAGCATGACCGAAAGCATCATGACGGAAACAATTACCGACAAGTATCTTTTCATTTTCTGCCTCCTTTCCCGTTAAAATTACCTTTCCCGACTAACCACACAAGTGAGATTTCCGCCTTTGTAAGACCAAACCAATGACGCCGGCAAGTCTCTTTCCAGACATAATACCCATCTTCCGGGTCATATTTGTGATACTCCCCGCCCCAATAACCGGCTCCAACAACAAAGTCAAGGTTCAAACGATGCCCAACAGGCAGAGAATAGCCATACTCCATCCCAACCGCATAATTCATCTTATTCCAAAGCATACCGCCCGGCATACCGCCGATATATCCCCGACCGCCCACCTCGTAATCATAAGTGAAGGCTTGCGAGTAAACACCGAGATGATGTCCGGTAAGCGGTTTCTGAGCGGCACGGGAACCGAAATATTTTCTAAGGACCAGCTCGCCCCCATAAATACGCCAATAATAATGACGCCTATCATTTTTCCACCAGGCATACATCCAACTGCCTCCTGCCGACCAGCCCTTTCCCAGATAAAACTCCACACCCAGATTCGGGACAAGGGCAACACAATAGAGCAGATTGGTTTTCAGCCCGATATAAACAGGCCTGCCACCTATAGCCCTGACAGGCTTCATCGGAAGCGAAGAAGGGACAGTACCTGACAAATCGCTAAAGAGATTTTGGAAAATGGGAATTCTTGTTACCGGTTCCGACCTTCCGGCCGAACAGGGTTCATAAACGAAAAGAATCTCCGCCCTGCGTAGATCAGGAAAGAAAAACTTTTCCATATATTGCCAGGCCTGTCCTCCATACAAACGCTTCAAACGACTTTTACGGTTGCCTGCCGCCGTTTCGCCACGAACAGTCTCCTCCGGAGTACTGTATAATATATCCAGCACTTCTTCGCGATAAGGCATATCCGACAAAGCAACCAGCCTTGTCAACCCCACCCAGTCCACCCCCACAGACACCGTCTCAAAAGAGACAGATTTCTGCCCAAGCCGTTTTTTCATATATGCAAGCACCGTCATGCCCCGACGAACGGAAAGACGTTTGTTAAGTTCCGGATTTCCTTCCGGAGAAGCCCCTGAAACAATTCGAATCAGGCACATGCGCCAAGCCGAATCACGAGAAAGCAAAGCCACACGCTCCAATAAAGAATCAATGCGGTATTCATTATTCCGAAAAGAGGGGGAAAACGTGGAATAGCCCTGACGAAAATAAAACTCCACTCGCGCCGTATCATCTCCTGCTGCCGGCATTCCGACGGATATTTCCTGTTGAGCCTGACAAACGGTGCCAAGATACAAGTGAAACAATAAAAATAATAAAAACAACAATTTTTTATCCATGCGACTATATTATTTATATCGTATTTTAAAAAATATATTTACACTATAAAATATATATCTACTTCTTTCTTGCGTCAAAATTATCTCTATTATTTTAGATACAAAAAATATTTTTTAAATACTTTATACTTATAAGTACTTAAAATTTAAATCAAATATACTTAATAGTACTTTGTATAGACAATACATATACTTATATACACTTAAATTTATTATATTTGCATCCACAAGTATACTTAAATATGATTAAACCAGTATTTTCATCAGATATATAACATGAAAAGCATCTACAACATACTAATATCCAATTCAATAGAGCAAGGGACACTAATAGAGTACCAACAAAAACGTGTATTTCATGTTTTCTTAATCCTGCTTGCCTTGTGTATACCGGCATACACTTTCACAATATCCTTTCCAGATAAGTTATATTATTATTTCAACGGCACTCTTTTTATTTTATCGCTGCTGTTCACCATCGCTTATTTTACAAAAAAAATAAAGTTGAACACCGCCTTTTATTTTATCCTGATTTCCGTGCATATCGAAATGGGGGTGGAAATCATCTACTGCTCCACAATTGACGAATACCCGTACCAAAGGCTGCTAATCATGGGCAATATCATTTTATCCGTCCTGTTTACCATGTTTTCCCTCTGTGCTTATATGAGCAGGACCACCGTTCAGGTGTCAATCATTGCAGTCTTATCATATATTACCTGTGTATTTATCACCAACGGTCCCTTTCTTACAAACTACCTCCCAATCATTATCATCATCTTCACCGTAAAATCCCTGTTCGGCAGATTATTACACAAAAACATCAGTTGTCTCCAACAAGAAAACAACATGCTGAAAAAAGATGAAACCATGTTGATAAAAGCTCTTCAGGTCAGCAGAGACGAATTGTTTGCCCTTGCAAAACTGATAAACAAAGAGCCTCCCACCGACAACATCAATTCATTGCTTGACATTATCGGCGAAAATGCAAAAAAAAACTCTTTTCAACTCACTCCATACTTATCTCAAAGAAGAAAAAAGCAGGCTTGAAATAATAAAAAACATATTTCCAGAACTGTCTCCTTCGGAATTATCCATATGCCGTCTGATATTACAAGACAAAACTGTCAGACAGATATCTGAAGAGCTGCACAGGAGCAGTGGCAACATCACCAGCCAGCGGACAAACATCCGGGCCAAACTGGGGCTAACAAGAGAGGACAATCTTAAAGAAGCTTTACAGAAACGTATGAGTATCTATGAAGAAAAGCACGGATCGACAAAATGATATTCAGACAGAGCCCCATACACAAGCACTCTTGCATCTTCTTCCAATACAACTTCAAAACGATTCCCTATAGTTTCATTTAAAGTCGCTTCCTACCAAGAATAAAGCCGTCTTTCATCTATTGGATATTTCAGTCCTCTCACATATATTGCCCCATGCGGACAATGCAGCGGAAAGATTTATTCCGAAGAGTACAGGCGAAGGTTTGAAACCCAGAATGACATTTTAAAATATTGTACCTTTACGAACAATAAATTAGAAACTTATGTATCAAAACAAAAAGCTAAACCCTCTCTTCTGAGAAATCTTAAATCGTTCAATTTCCAAAGAGAGCGATTTCTTTAATTGAACAGCCATAA
>CAJJNP010000165.1 GCA_905193145.1 uncultured Odoribacter sp.
AATTTTTGTAATTACGAAAATTGTTGTATCTTTGTGCCCGCACACGAAAGCTATGCAATGTATGATAAATATTAAACTACAATGCATGGTATCAGTGAGTTAAGCTCTGAAAAGGGCTTGAAATGATAAATTGAAACTTAATAATATTAATTACTTATTTCATTAAAACATAGAATTATGGGAAAGAAAGTCGTTACGTTAGGCGAAATCATGCTTAGATTATCAACTCCGGGTAATACCCGTTTTGTTCAATCTGACTCTTTTGATGTTGTATACGGTGGTGGTGAAGCTAACGTTGCTGTAAGCTGTGCAAATTATGGTCACGATGCATACTTCGTATCTAAATTGCCTAAACACGAAATTGGTCAGTCTGCCGTAAATGCTTTGCGCAAATATGGTGTTAAAACAGACTTTATAGCCCGTGGTGGTGATCGCGTAGGTATCTATTATCTTGAAACAGGAGCTTCTATGCGTCCAAGCAAAGTAATCTATGACCGCGCTCACTCTTCTATTGCCGAAGCAGATGCTTCTGATTTTGATTTTGACGCTATAATGGAAGGTGCTGACTGGTTCCACTGGTCTGGTATTACTCCGGCTATTTCTGATAAAGCTGCTGAACTGACCCGTTTGGCTTGCGAGGCTGCTAAACGTCACGGTGTGACTGTTTCTGTGGACTTGAACTTCCGTAAGAAACTGTGGACAAAGGAGAAAGCACAGTCTATCATGAAACCGTTGATGAAGTACGTAGATGTATGTATTGGTAACGAGGAAGATGCAGAACTTTGTCTGGGATTCAAACCGGATGCTGATGTTGAAGCAGGTCATACCGATGCTGAAGGCTACAAAGGTATTTTTCAGCAGATGATGAAAGAATTCGGATTTAAATATGTAATCTCTACTTTGCGTGAGTCTTTCTCTGCTACTCATAATGGCTGGAAGGCGATGATCTATAACGGGCAGGAGTTCTATACTTCAAAACGTTATGATATCGATCCGATCATTGACCGTGTAGGTGGGGGCGATTCATTCTCCGGTGGTATAATTCACGGTTTGATGACAAAACCGAATCAAGGCGAGGCTCTTGAATTTGCCGTAGCTGCTTCTGCACTGAAACATACAATCAATGGTGACTTCAATCTTGTATCGGTAGAAGAGGTGGAAGCACTGGCCGGTGGAGATGCAAGCGGACGTGTTCAACGATAAATTTATTTACGATTAGACGATTTACTATTTACGATTGGAATTACTTTCATTGATGGACGCTGAAGATTTGAAAAAACGATTTAAGATGTTCTCGTTGAGAATAATAAAGATGGTAGATGGTATGCCCAATACGATTTCCGGAAACGCTATTGCCAAGCAGATTGTTCGCTCGGGTACTTCTCCTGCTGCTAATTATAGAGCGGCTTGTTTAGGTAAATCAGATAAGGATTTCTTAAATAAACTGAAAATGGTAGAAGAAGAACTTGATGAAACAATACATTGGTTGGAAATTATAAGGGATAGTGGTATGATAAAGGCAGAGAAGTTGCAAGACTTATTGCAAGAAGCTAATGAACTCTATAAGATTATAGTCAGTTCAATTGTTACTTTGAAGGCTCATCAGATTAAACAAGTCTAATCGTATTGTTTTTTATATAATTAAAAGAAATTTCAATCGTAAATTGTTAAATCGTAAATATAAAAGAAATGGCAAAATTTGATAAAATAGCTGTGTTGGATAAAATAGGTTCAACCGGCATGGTACCTGTATTCTACCATAAAGATGCAGAAGTGGCAAAGAAAGTAGTGAAAGCTTGTTATGACGGCGGTGTTCGTGCTTTTGAATTTACCAATCGTGGTGATTTTGCTCAGGAGGTATTTGCCGAAATAGTGAAATTTGCTGCCAAAGAGTGCCCGGATATGGCTATGGGTATCGGATCTATCGTTGATCCGGCTACTGCCGCCCTTTACATTCAGTTGGGTGCTAATTTTGTGGTGGGTCCGTTGTTTAACCCGGAAATAGCAAAGGTTTGTAATCGTCGTTTGGTTCCTTATACTCCGGGATGCGGTTCTGTATCCGAAGTAGGTTTTGCACAGGAAGTAGGTTGTGATCTTTGCAAGGTATTCCCGGGAGATGTGTATGGTCCTAATTTTGTGAAAGGTTTGATGGCTCCGATGGCATGGTCTAAATTGATGGTGACAGGTGGAGTGGAACCGACCAAGGAGAACCTGACAGCTTGGATTAAGGCTGGCGTATTCTGTGTCGGTATGGGGTCTAAACTCTTCCCGAAAGATAAAGTCGCTGCTGAAGATTGGGCTTATGTTACAGCTAAATGTGCTGAAGCATTGGGTTACATTGCTGAGGCTCGTAAATAGAAAAGAGGCTGAGTGATCAGCCTCCTCAAAAATATGCCTCTAAGGGTTAGTTAGTTTAGTTAGATCGAGGCATATTTTTCCATTTTGTTTAAAGGTGTTTAAAGGGGACAGCCATCGGAATGATATTGTTAGTAGTCATTCCGGTGGCTTGTTTTATATATAGAGTTGAAATTAGTGCGCCAACTGATTTTTTACAATCCGGGCAATAATGAGGGCGATGATGTAAAAGGCAGCAAAGCCGACAATGACAAAAATGAAGGGCTTTTGTTCTTCGAATGTTCTGCGTACCGGTGTTGAGACTACCGTACTTGTAGTGTATGCAGTAACTGTTTGTATCGTCTCTTTGGAAGTAACTGTTGCTTGGCAACTGTCTATGTTGGAAATATCTTCCACTTGTTCGCCTGATAACATAAATTATTCTCTTTATTAATCCTTAAATCCAAATACCTTTTCCTATTATCTCCATTAGGAGAGTCGTACAATGATGTTTATAACACGGCTATTAGATTTTGGTTTAATATTTTCTGAAAAATATCTGTTTTCTCAAGACAAATAGTGCTATTTTGCGGGCAAAGGTAATTAAAAAAATAGGAGGCACGGAAGAAAGGCTGTTCTTTTTGGTGAATTTTTGATTTATGTCAATGATACGGTTTATTTCTTTTTGTGGCTAAGAAAATAGATTGGCAGGAATATCAGCAAGATCCATACAAGACTGATGAGCGGCAGATATCGATTATAGAGATACTCTCCATCCTCCGGAATGCGATTTGTCAGGCATTGGATACAGTGGCAGTCAGCATTGGTTTTGTCGTGCATTGTCAACGAAACACAAAGACAGACAATTCCAATAATCAGAATTGAAAGAAGCAGTAGGAGGTTTCTGCGATAATGTAACTGTCTTTTGGGAGACCTTGACGGGGTAACCATAATTGTATGTTTATTTTTCAGTGCAAAGTTATGAACGGACAAAAGAATGATCAATCACTATTTGTAGGTATTACCGCCTTTATGATACTTATAATTAGGGAGAGAGAGAATACCGGTATACCTGAAAAATGCTAATAAAGAAGGTGTAAATCACTATATATGCGTATTGTAGCATTTTAGAGAGTGGCTTATCTTTGTTTCATACTTACAAAATATATGTTATTGTTATGGAACTAATCAATAAAACCCGTTCCGGGATGATTTCCTATTGTGATCATTGCAAAGTCTATCATCTTGAATTCGGTAATCTTTTTTTTCGTTTCACTGAAGATGGTTTTTTACATTTTCGTAATTATGTAGTCGGCATTAATGGGACGGAAGCGGCTCGGATGAATCATGGCTTGATGAGTAATCGTAAGATATTTCTCCGGCTTTCATCGGAGAATGTTTATTTCTGTCTGACAAATGCGGAATTGCAAGAGTTGAAAACACTTGTACTTTTACAAACAGATGAAGAAGTGTTGCAAGACTTCGGACTTACCTTTTTGCAGGATCTTTCTCTGAACTAACTGGCAGGAAGGAGTGTCTTACCGCTTTTACCGCCTGGCTCTTTATGAAGGATAAGGAGAGAGACCTCCATGTGAAAGGTACTTATCTGCATATGGCTGCCCTGGGCATTAAGTACTACCGAGACGGCACTTACCGCTCATATCGTATTGGATGATATGTGTCATATGGAGGAGGCCAAACACCTTATAAGGCATGTGTTAGAGGATACCGGTATTCATCATGTCACTCTTGAGTTTGAATGCGAAGGCAGCACCTGTGATAAAGAAACTTGCTGATTGAGGCTTTTTTGCGTACCTTTGCCTGCCTAAACTAACAAACCCTTTTAAACCTATGTTTACTGATTTATTGAACTCCTCTTATTTCGCGCTTTTTCTCATTGTCGCGTTAGGCTTCATGTTGGGAAGAATTAAGATTAAGGGGCTATCGCTCGATGTATCGGCAGTGATTTTTATTGCCCTGCTTTTCGGACATTTCGGAGTTGTTATTCCTAAAGAGTTAGGCAATTTCGGCTTAGTGCTTTTTATTTTTACTATTGGTATTCAGGCCGGTCCCGGATTCTTCGATTCTTTTCGGAGTAAAGGAAAAACATTGATCCTGATTACAATTCTTATTATCTGTTCGGCTTCTCTCACAGCAGTCGGTTTGAAGTACTTGTTTGATATCGATACTCCCAGTGTGGTGGGACTGATTGCCGGGGCACTTACCAGTACACCTGGACTTGCCGTGGCTATCGACAGTACGAACTCTCCGTTGGCATCCATCGCTTATGGTATTGCTTATCCGTTTGGTGTGATCGGGGTTATTCTTTTTGTGAAATTACTTCCTAAGATAATGCGTGTCGATCTTGATCAGGAAGCACGTCGATTGGAAATAGAACGTCGCGGACAATTTCCGGAATTGAATACCTGTATTTTCCGTGTTTCCAATCCAAGTGTTTTTAACCGCAGTTTGATGCAGATTAATGCCCGTGCGATGACAGGAGCGGTTATTTCCCGTTTGAAGCATGACGAGGAAATATCAATACCTACGGCGCATACGGTGCTTTGCGAAGGAGATTATATTCAGGCTGTGGGCAGTGAGGAGTCTTTGGATCAATTATCTGTGCTGGTCGGCAAACGTGAAGAGGGAGAGCTCCCCTTGGATAAAACGCAGGAAATAGAATCATTGCTGCTCACCAAGAAAGATATGATTAATAAACAATTGGGGAATTTGAACTTGCAACGGAATTTCGGATGTACGGTGACGCGTGTCCGTCGAAGTGGTATCGATCTTTCCCCGTCTCCTGATTTGGCTTTGAAGTTTGGGGACAAGCTGATGGTGGTAGGCGAGAAAGAAGGCATTAAAGGAGTAGCCCGTTTGTTGGGCAATGATGCCAAGAAACTGTCGGATACCGATTTCTTTCCTATTGCGATGGGAATTGTACTCGGAGTTTTGTTCGGTAAACTCAATATCTCATTCTCAGATAGTCTTTCTTTTTCTCCGGGATTGACAGGAGGCGTATTAATGGTAGCGTTGATGCTGAGTGCAGTAGGTAAGACGGGGCCTATTCTTTGGTCTATGTCCGGCCCTGCCAACCAGCTATTGCGACAGTTGGGGCTGCTGTTGTTTCTTGCCGAAGTGGGTACTTCCGCCGGAAAGAACCTGGTTGCTACTTTCCAGGAAAGCGGTTTATTGTTATTCGGTGTTGGGGCTGCTATTACAATCGTACCCATGCTTGTCGCCGTGCTTGTGGGACGTCTGGCATTTAAAATTAACGTGCTCGATCTGTTGGGAACCATTACAGGGGGAATGACCAGTACACCGGGACTTGCTGCTGCCGATTCGATGGTCGATAGTAATATTCCGAGTGTAGCTTATGCGACAGTTTATCCCATTGCTATGGTTTTCCTTATTCTTTTTATACAGATCATAGCAACGGTGGTTTATTAAAAACGATAAACGATTGAGTTGAAAATCAGAGACTATTCGGATGAAGAAATTATTTCTTGTTAGTACCACATGGCTACTGTGTACTCTTTTCGGATACGGATAGAGTATCGAAAGTCGATACACCTATTGGTTAATCTATCGAATCGTTCTCTTTCACCGTGGTATGAATTGTCTTCTGATTCAGGAGACAATTCATACCACGGAATGGGTCTTTAATAAAAGCAATCTGAAACGGTTTAAATAATTTGCCAATACAATCTAAATGCTATATCAGTCGATTCTTAAAAATAACTTTCAAAAGAATGCCGAGTAATATTTAGACAGGCTCTTGGAAAATTTTATTTTCCCTAAAAAATTTGGTTACCTGTTCCAATCCTTTTGCATAACGTTCTCTGTTTTGCTCGGACAGTGGATAGTCTTTGGCCGGAAGAACGGGAAATACTTTTACCGGAAAGTCCGTTGCTTCATAAATTTTGCCGCAGATACTGATAAATGCTTTGCCGTCTACCGGTTGGTAAAATGGGGGAAAGTTTTGTTGTCCGATGCGTCTGGGTTCGGCAGCCTGCAGAAAATCGGCATTACTTTCATAGAAACCCAATTTCTGAAGCCAGTAGTTTGTTTGTAAGGACATGGCCAATACACATTTTATCGAAGGATTTTCTGATAAAATCCATTTGATGTGTTCGATGCCTTTTGCTGCTTTTTCTTCCGGGATGAATGTTCTTTTTCCCTTGGGTGCAGCTTCCACTTCATCATTGCACAGATTGGTTATATATACATCTTCCGGTGTCAGTTGATGGTCGGTAAGTTCCATTATATAATCAAACAGATTGCGCGATTCTACATTTCTACTTCGTTCTCCATGATCTTCCGGAAAATTACGGAAGTAATAATCGGCAAACATGGCATATTTGGCTACTGTTTCGGACCATTGCAGATTTGAATCTTCTCCTACTACAAGTATTTGAGGTGTATTTATGGCTTTCCAGTCTTTGGTTCTCATAGTTGTTTTTCTGTTTTTATTATGTCGGACGATGATTGATGTATCGTCTTATTGTTTTAAATTTTCTTTTGCTGCAGGTGCATGCTGAAAAATGGAACCTACTATCTGGCAAGTATCCAATTCCATACAGTCACCACAAGTGTTGAATCCTTTCTTTTGTACGCACTTTCGGATTTCGCAATACTCGCTGCAATATGCAAATTTCGCTCCGTCTGCACGGCAACCCATGCAATTTATGGTTGCTGCCGTAATCTCCGGAGCATTATTCATCACACTCCATTTCCGGGCAGTTTTTTCTTTTAATTCATTGTCATTTTCGACAGTGGCTATACGGGCATCACAACTTTCGCAATCTAATCCGCAACATGCTATTAATTGTTTCATGATTTAAACAAATTCTTATCCTTTTATTTGTTCAACTCTTTTGGGATAAGCCTTGTTGCAAAGATAACGATTAATTAAAGAGCCGGTCATGATAATCTTAATTTTTTCAATGTTTTGTGAATATAGTCATTATATATGAAAAAGTAATCTTCTTTTTGCGCCTTCACAACATCCGGATGTTGTAATCCAAGACATCCGGATGTTATTAGTTACAACACCCGGATGTTGTGTGTACAAAGAATATATCTTGATGTGTACTGGATTTAGTTGACAACTTCGATTGTTATTACTGTATTCGTTCA
>CAJJNP010000166.1 GCA_905193145.1 uncultured Odoribacter sp.
ATCGTGATTTTGGTAATTTTGATATCCACGACCGTGTGAATTATGCAGTGGAAGAGTCGAAGATTTATTTTAACGAAGATAATTCTGCGATTATTCTGGATTTGAAGATTGATACCGAGATTTCTGCTGTGATGGATTATTTTGAGATTTTTCTCGGACGCATGTTACTGAGCAGAAAGGCTGCAGAATTTTTGAAGATTAAATTTGAGTTGATCATCAACCAGCAGCGGTTGTTGTAAGGAATTTAAAGAAATCAGCCTGACAGAGTTGTCAGGCTGTTATATTGTTAAAAAGGAAGGTCGTCAGCTTCGGGCATGGGAGGAATATCTTCGATACGATATTCCGGTACGGGAATGTCAGCCGGATTTTGTGGTTCCAGTTTTTCTATGCGCCATCCCTCCAGGTTTGTGAAGTAGGAGGTCTGTCCCTTATTTTCCCATTTTCTTCCCCGGATGTTGAAATAGACTTTTATATTATCGTTCAGAGCGATGTTTTCAAGCAAATCGCATCTGTCTTGTATCAGTTGTACTTTTACAAAATCATTCCATTGTGGATTTTTGTCATTTTCTACTTCGATGACAAATTCCCTTTTTTGAAACCTGTCGCTGATATGCTGGGTTTCTTCTTTGAATATCAGTTTTCCGCTTATTTCGTAATTCATGTGGTTATAAGATTGAAATTTTTGCGGTGCAAAAGTATATAAAAAAAGCGGTATCGGGAAGCGAAATAGGGAAACGGGTATAAATAAAAATGCGATGGATTGTCCATCGCATTTTTATTGTTGTCTTATGGCTATTTACTAGCTGGAGCTTGTGGAGTAACGATATCCAACAGTTCAACTTCGAAAATCAAAGTTTCGTTCGGACCGATAGGACCGCTGCCTCTCTGACCGTATGCCTGATCAGCAGGAATGTAGATTTCCCATTTTGAACCAACAGGCATTTCTTTTAAAGATTTTGTCCAACCGGAGATGACGCGGTTTAAAGGAAATTCAGCCGGTTCGCCACGTTTGATGGATGAATCGAATTCAGTACCGTCAATCAAAGTTCCTTTGTAATGTACTTTTACAACATCAGTTTCAGCTGGTTTTGCTCCGTTTCCTTCTTTGATTACTTTGTATTGGATTCCGTCAACCAATTCTTTTACACCTTCTTTTTTAGCATTTTCTGCTAA
Source organism: uncultured Odoribacter sp. (assembly GCA_905193145.1). The sequence goes on from CAJJNP010000166.1 coordinate 1,174, forward strand.
GAATTTCTGTCCTTTCTCAAGATTGGCTTCTGCTTGTTTCATTGCCATTTGCTGGAAATAGTTGTTTAAATACATTTCCATTGCTTGTGGGTTGGCTTCTGTTTCTTTGCCTTGGAATGCTGTGTTCATACCAGCCACAAGAGCTTCCATGTTTGCGTCTTTTAATCCCATGCGTTGCATTCCGGTGCCGTACATGAATCCTAGATAGTAGCTGGCGGTATCAGTAGCTGTTTTCAGATTTGCGGTAGTTTGTGTCATGGAGCCACTGTTACAGCTTGCAGCCAAAGCACCAACAGCCAAAGTCAGTAATAAGTTTTTAGCTTTCATGCTTGAATAAATTTAGTTTGTAAATATTGATATTTAATTATATAATCTCTAATAATTCAACATCGAAAATCAATGTTTCGTTGGGACCGATAGCTGCACCCGCACCATGTTGTCCGTAAGCCAGTTCAGACGGAATATACAATTGCCATTTTGAGCCTACTGACATGAGTTGTAGAGCTTCTACCCAGCCTGCAATAACTCCGCCTACCGGGAATTCTGCCGGTTCACCTCTGCGTATAGATGAATCGAATACTTGGCCATTGATTAAACGTCCTTCATAATGACATTTTACGGTATCGTTGGCTGTCGGTTTTGCTCCGGATCCCTCATTTAAGATTTTATACTGCAAACCGCTCTCCAAGGTTACTACTCCTTCACGAGTTTTATTTTCTGCCAGGAATTTTTCTCCAGCTTCTTTGGCTTCTTTTCCCTTTTCATTTTGTATTTTTTCGAAATAGGTCTGGAGTATATTGTTTGCTTCGTCTGGCATAATCTCCGGCATTTGACCAGCAAATACACTGTTCATTGCATCGTTGAATGCTTCTTGGTTGATGGTTTTTATTCCGGATGATATCAAGTTGCTTGCGATACTTAATCCAAGGCTGTAGCTGACTTTGTCAATTTCGTTTGTGTATTTCATTATTATATTTAATTAGATTTATTAATTACGCGCAAATATATTAGATTTTACGAAATATAGGAAAGAAAGGTGCGGTGAAAAAAATATTCCTTTTAATATCACCCTATTTGTTGTGTTTGTCGCTTTTGTAATGAATGGATGAAGAGGATTTGTTATGAGTAATGATATTTAATGTATGATATTGAATATGTTGTATAAGTTTTTTTGTTGTATTTTCGGATTGTTTCTTACAATTCCGTTGTGTGGACAGACTGAAGTGATTCGGGGGTTGTTTACAACTTATCGAGAAAAAGACAAGATATTGTGGGCTATCCCTCAGTATGTTTTAGGGCGTGATATGAGCCTGACGACAACTATTATTGAAGCTGCAGATCGTCCCAATAAGTCTGCTGATGATAAATTTGGCTATATTGGAGATCGTTTTGGTCCTAATATTATTCGTTTTGAAAAAGATGATGATTTTGTAGTTGTAAAGCAAGTTGGGGATTATGTTGCGGGACTTGATGAAAGTCTGCAAAAGAAGGTTTATTCTGAGGGGGTAGAGCCTATTGTTTTGCAAAAATTTAAAGTGATAGATTATAAGGAAGAGGGTGTTGTGATTGATGTGACTCAATGGTTGGAAAAAGGGAAGTTGTGGAGTTTGAGACCTTTTTTCTTTTTGCTGGGATTGGGAAGTGAACAGTCTCAGACAATAACAGAAATTGTCGGTTTGTCGAATGGAGTGATTGTGCGTTCAGAAAGGGTGTATGGTGGTCTGAGTATGATGTCAGGGGAGGGATCGAAAGAGCAGACTCGCTGGAAAATAGGTTGTTGCTTGAATCTTTTGCCAGAAGATTTGATGTCGGTACGTTATGCTTCGCCCAATGTGGGATATTTTGAAGTGCCATATTCTCAGTTTAAGGAGCATACATTGAGTTTGGAGAAGAAGAAGGCTATACAGCGATGGCGTTTGGAGGTTGCAGATAAGGATACTGCAAGATATAAGCGTGGTGAGTTGGTGGAGCCAAAACAAAAGATAATCATGTATGTGGATAGAAAGTTCCCTCAACAGTGGTGGCCGTATGTTTTGAAGGCTGTTAATAATTGGAATGCTGTGTTTGAGCGTTGCGGTTTTAAGAATGCTATAGAGGGAAAGGTTGCTCCTGATTCTGCAGAATACGTGTTGGATAATGCAGCATTATCTTGGATTGTTTATAAAATCGGTTCCATGGAGAATGCTTATGGGCGTTCTTATGTGGATTTTCGGACCGGGGAGATATTAAGTTGTCATATCGCAATATTTCATTCTGTATTTAAAATGTTATGTAAATGGTATGTGGCACAATTAGGAAAAGAGCCTGAGCAGTTGACAGATGATGTATTGGGTAAGTTATTAGAAATGGTTGTGACTCATGAGGTGGGGCATACGTTAGGTTTGACACATAATTTTTATGGAAGTTCTCTTTATGAAGTTGCAGAATTGAGAGATTCTGTTTTGATGAGTAAACTACGTCATGGTAGTTCAATAATGGATTATATGCGGCTTAATTATGCAGTGAGTGAGGAAGATGGTTTTTCTATAGAAAGTTGTATTCCACAAATAGGAGCTTATGATTCATTGGCTATTGAGTGGGGATATCGTTGTTTCCCTGGTTGTACTCCTAAGGAGGAAGCCATACAATTGGAATCTTGGGTTGATGAGAAACAGTTGGAGAGAAGGTATCGTTTCCAAGATGCTTTTACTACAATGCCTGAGGCTCAAGCAGAAGATTTGGGGCGAGTGTCATTGGAAACAGCGCATATTGGCATGGGGAAACTTTTTAAATTAGGTGTTGTATCCCCCCATATTGAAAAATGGGGAATAGGGGCATGGTCAGTTGCAGAAAATAGAAACAATGGAGTGCGTGAGCAGTATTCTGAGTATTTAAATCAGGCTTTATGTTACATTGGAGGATGTCGGAAATGTTGGGGAAAAGCTTCTTGTAAATTGTTGCCAGTGTCTAAGGGGGAGCAGCAAATGGCTTTGGCGTTTTTGCAGACATATGCGTTATCAAGAACTGGTGAATGGCCATTGGAATGGCGGGAAGAGTGGGGACGAATGGTCGTTGATGGATTAGTATTTAGATCTAGGTATGTTGCGGACTGTGAACGTAATGGTATTGGAGAATATGCTGTATCGGAATATTTGGATGCTGTTGTAGATATGTTGCTGGCTGAGGATATGGATAGTGCTTGGGGACGTTTTTTGATTTGGAGATATACAGAGAGTATTTCCGATTTTATGAAAGCAGAAGGGGGAAGGTATCCGGAAGTTGCCGTATTGTTAAGAAATGGTTTGCAAAAGATGGTACATAGCGTGAGAACATATCGCGGAGCATTTTGGGATAGTTGGAAAAATAATGTAAACTTGATAATGGAAATGTGATGAATTTGAAAGTATTATTGTTTATTATTTGTTTGTGTAGCTCTTGGTGTGGATTGTTAAATGAGGTGAGAGCTCAAGATAAGCATGCAGACGAAAATATAGTTGCAGGTGGTTTGTTGCCTGTATATAAGTTTGATGATAAGATTTATCTTTTGATAGCAGAAGAATTATTGAATCGAGAGTTTATAATCACAGCTCAAGTAGATAAAGGCAAGGGGAAACATGGTGAATTATTAGAGTCTAAAGGAGTTTTTTTATTGAGATCCGGCAAAGGTATGAATTTGGATGTTTGTGATGTGACGGTGACGGAACAAGTAACAAAAAATGATAGACTTTCTGATAATTTGGAAATAGAATTGAAGGGATTGAAGTCGTCTCAAGAAATTTGGACGGTAGATAGGCGTATGGGGAGTGGTTATCTGGTTGAAATTACGGAGTGGCTTAAGGAACCGGGAGAATGGTATTGTTTTGATAATTCTTTACGGATATCAAGTTTCGAGAAACCTGAGGTATTGGATGTTACAGCTTTGGAAAGTGGAGTTTGTTTTAGAGTACGACATTGTGTGCATGCCAGTTATAAACAGGGAATCGTGGAGATGGCGGCAGAGAATGGGGTAACATATGTTGATATTTCGGTGGCATTTAAATTACTTCCGAAAAATAATGGAAAAACGGTTGTTATGTATCCTGATAGTCCATTCCGAACACAAGAAATGGTGGATTATGGAGTTAGTCCATTTGGGAGTGTGAAATGTAGTAGAGGAGTTCATTGGGAGATTTCGAAGGAGGCTCCTTTAAAAATAAGTGTTGATGGTAGTATGCCACCGGTTTATATCAGGGGAGTGCAGAATGCAATAGCTAAAATAATGCAAAGAATAGGAATCGCAGATTGTATTGTATTGGAATCGAAAAATCAGCCACTAAATGCAATGGATCAATGTGGAATAGGATTTATGGGGAATGAGGATGAATTATTTGTAAGGTGTGTGGCACATCCTGCGACGGGGCATTTGTTGTTTGGACGTATGTTGGTTGGAGAAAAAGATATAAATGAAAAAATTGTACGTTGGCAGTTGAGTAATATGGTGAGAGATTGTGATGGAAAGTGGGAAATGAGTACAAAGGAGTATGCATACGAGAAGTGTATAGAAGAGGAAATTATGCAAGGGTTACTGATATTGTTGGGTGTTGATGAAGCAAAGTTGAAAAGTGGAGTTGCGGAAGATGATGTATGGAATTCATTGCGTTATGTATATGCTGGAGATTGGACTGGGTTAATGGCAAAAGAGGAGAAAATGAGTGATCGTGATTTGTGGGAAAAGTTTGTTCTGTTACGTAGTGAACGTAAAGAATTGTTAGAACAACTGAGCTTTGAGTCTGTGCTTGATTACTATCAGCAATGTTTGATTTTAGAGGAGGATGAATACATATCTGTTTTTAAACGAGGAAAATGGGAAGAAGGTGACGTGAAGTGTTTATTGGAATTATTGGAAGAGAGTGCTTCGGGATATTTTGCTACTGATTATATTCGTGAAAATATGTTTGGCCGGGATGCAAGAGAAACTAGAGATGGCTTGATGAGAATATGGGGTGAATTTTTTAATCTTAATAGATGGTTGGAATGGGCTCGAAAGCAAAATAGTCATGAAATATTTTGTGTGTTGGAAGGTGAATTAGAAAATTGGTTGAATGAGAGGAAGCGGCATAGGTCGCAAACTTCTGCAGAAATGATGGTGTGGAGGTCCTTTGGTGATGCTTTGGAAAAGCAGTTGGAGTCGTGTCGGGATGCTATAAATTATGGTAGTGGTGTAGCAGAGAATAAAGTGTTATCTTGTTGGGAATCATTGTATACAAGATGGATGGAGAGCAAAAGTAAGTCAAGAATTAAACAATGATTATTGCACTTACAGTATTTTCCCATCTTGTAGAAATATTGTTAGGTCGGACATGTTTGCTAATTCTTGATCATGTGTGACAATTACAAAGGTTTGCTTTAGTTCATCACGGAGGTTGAAAAACAATTGATGTAGCTCATGTTTGGTATGTGTGTCAAGGTTGCCAGAGGGCTCATCTGCCAAAATTACTTTGGGTGAATTGATGAGTGCACGAGCAATAGATACTCGTTGTTGTTCACCTCCGGATAATTCTGCCGGTTTGTGCATTGCCCGTTCTTTAAGCTTTAGTAGTTCTAATAGTTTTAGAGCTTTTTTTTCAGCATTTTTTTTGTTCTCTCCTTTGATCCATGCTGGAATACAGATGTTTTCAAGTGCTGTAAATTCTGGCAAAAGGTGGTGGAATTGGAATACAAATCCGATGTTTTGGTTACGAAATGCAGCTAAACGATTCTGCGAAAATTGCGCAACATTTTGATTGTCATATAAAACCTCTCCGTTTTCGGGAAGATCTAAGGTCCCTAGAATATGCAATAAAGTGCTTTTTCCGGCACCGCTTGCACCGGTAATACTCACAATTTTATGTTCAGGTATAATGAGGTCAATCCCTTTTAGTACTTCTAATGTTCCGTAACTCTTATGGATGTTTTTAATTTCAATCACAATTCTTCTTTTTTTTATGGGCTAAAGATAGTTATTTTGTTTTATGATTATTGTTGTATCTATCTAAAATATGTTGGAGAAAGGAGTGTTTGTTCATTTGTATATTACCTGGGAAATTG
>CAJJNP010000167.1 GCA_905193145.1 uncultured Odoribacter sp.
TAAAGTTTGCAATCACTTGGTCTGCATTACCTGCTCCTTTTTCCACTTTTATTTCATAATCCTCCGTTCTCAATGTTTTATAAGATTTTGATTTAATATCAAAATAAGAGAACGTCACGGCAGGAATTTTATAATCACCAGCATGACGGGGAATTGCCAAATATTCAATTACACGGTTACCTGATAATCCATTAGGTGTTAAACGAACCTGACTATCTACTTTAGGAGCATATACCTCAAAATCTTCCGGGAACTTAACTTCCGGATTAGAAAGTAATTTAAGATTTCCTATCCCCGAAATAACCAGTTTCAAGGTTATTGCGTCATTAGTTTTTACTTCCTTACTTTTGATAGAAGAAGTTATATTAAACTCTCCTACACCACCGGAAAAGTCGGCAGGTTTCCCTGAAGGAAGTGCATTTACATTAATTGTTATAGCAGGTGTAGTAAGTGTCTTCTTTACCTCTACTACATTACTTCCTCCATTAAAAAATGCATCGAAAGGATCTGCACTCCTAACAGCTTTTGCTATTGAAGCGTCAAAACGTGCTGGCTCAATAACCAATTTTCCAGACTGTTGAGGAAATAACACAAACTGACGATATACAGTAGTATAATAGTTTCTTCCCTTATAATGTTCCTGAGACCATTTAGCATTGGCAGGACGTTCTATCTCTTGAGAATGAAATCCTTTAAAATCCGGCAACTTAACATTATCAAATCCCAATTGTGATTCACGCGTATAGATCTTATAAGTCAGTAACAAAGCCTCTTGCTCATAAACTGTAGTTTTACTGGCCGTTGCCGTAACAAAAAGATCCTGATTGGATACACTTGTTGAAGAAGATGCCGATCTACCCGAAGCAGCATTTCCTTGAGTTGCCCCTGCAGCACCCGTGTTTTGATCAGGCGGAAGCACTTTTATTTTTACCGAATTGGAGACCATCTGATCTCCATCTGCTGTAATCGTAGCACCGGGAATCGAATAATCTCCTTCTGTTGTTGCCATCAAAATGTAAGTAAAAGTTATCCCACTTTCTGAAGACATTGCACCATTGATGATCTGGGTATTACTGAATGTACTCCGGGTAGGGCCCATCAGTACATCAAACCCTTTGATAGAGGGTGCACGAAAATCTCTCACTTTCTGTGTTGTCACTGTATAGGTCAGCCTAAACTGGTCTCCTACCACCACTACATCAGGTGCAGATGCGGCAAACGACACTTTGCTATCGGCAAACACATTAGTGTTCACTGTTACCAATGTTATCAATAAGAAAATCAGTTTTCTCATTTCCTTTGAAGTTTTTATTATCTTATTCTATTATTACCAATCTTTCTCGAGACGCCCTCCCTGAATTACCTGTTGTTGCTTCTTAACCTTATCCTGGGTCTCTTTCTCATCCTGCATCACCGAATTAAGTAACTGCTCAGCATTCTCCTTCGACATCTCATTCTCTTTCTTTTCCGGCTTCGGAGGTTGCTGTTGTTGCTGATCATCTTGCTTTTGATCATTATTCTGTTTATTCTGGTCTTGCTTTTGATCTTGCTTATTTTCCTGATTATCTTTGTTCTGATCCTGATTTTGATCTTGGTTTTGCTGATTTTGTTGTTGATCTTTCAACAATTTCTGTGCCAAAGCAAGATTGTAACGCGTCTCATCATCTTTCGGATTATTCCGCAATGACATTTTATAGGCTTCTACCGCCTGTCCGTAATCTTTTCCAGCTTGAAACAAAACTCCCATATTATGATAAATATGCGCCAGCTTCATCTTATCCTTTTCAATTTTACCAGCAGCTACGTATTGTTCCATAGCTTCTTTAAACTTCTGTTGTTGAGACAACGTATTTCCTAAATTATACATAGAGACAGTAGATTTAGGATTTGCCTCCAATGCCTTCCGGTAATTCACCTCAGCATCTACAAAAACACTATCATTAAAGAAACGGTTTCCCTTACGGATATAATCTCTCTCTGCCTTTTGTGCAGATGCACCAGCCGCCAATAACGCAAACACGGCAAACAGAATATATTTACTTCTTGACATAAGCATAATTACTTCTTATTAGAGAACAAATGAATGTTCTTAAACAACGGATTCTTACGTTCCAATATCAACATTTCGGCTAACAATAAAAGCAATATAATCCATGCAACAGCCTGAAACTGCTCATTGAATTGAGTATACACTTTTGATTCGACATCAGATTTCGCCATTTTATTGATCTCTTGGTTTATAGCTTTCTGCGCAGAATTCGAATTGTCAACACGTACATAAATACCTTTACCGTCTTTAGCTATCTCCTGACACATAGCCTCATTGAGACGAGTAACAACTACATTTCCATCTCGATCACGGCGATAATCATTTGTACCTTCAACAGGAATCGGAGCACCGTCTGGAAGTCCTACTCCCAAAACACTAACTTGAATCCCCTTTTCTGCTGCCGCCTTCGCTGCTTCTACTGCCCCTCCTTCATGGTTTTCACCATCAGTAATGACAACAATAGCACGCCCTACTCCCTCTTGAGGAGTAAAACTACGGGCAGCCAAATTTATAGCAGCGCCAATGGCCGTTCCTTGCTTAGATATCAAAGAAGGATTAATTGACTCTAAAAACATCTTGGCAGAAATATAATCGCTTGTAATAGGAAGCTGTGTAAAAGCATCACCAGCAAAAACTATCATTCCCACCTTATCATTCTCCATTTCATCTACCAATCTGGATATTAATCGCTTAGCCTTCTCTAAACGACTCGGTTGAACATCTTGTGCCAACATAGAGTTTGATATATCGAGTGCAATGATTACTTCAACCCCTTTACGTTTCACCGTTTCCAGCTTGGAACCAAACTGAGGACGTGCCAATAACACTGCAAACAGCCCAACTGCAACAAAAACTAACCAAAATTTTACATCCGGACGATATTTAGAGACGTCAGGCATAAGTTGTGCCATTAACATCGGATCACCAAACCGGCGAATCGCTTTCCGCTTCCTATAATTAGAATACAAGTAAAAAGCAGCTAACAACGGTAATAGCAGCAACAGATATAAATATGTAGGCTCTTCAAATCGAAACATCTCTTTTTATTTACTATTTTACGATTTACAATTTATGCTTGAAATCACATTATATTATGTTATGGAATCTTCTTAAGTATTGAGTTGCGCAGCAATACCTCGAGTAATATACACAGAAAAGCTGCTAATGCAAACCAACGATATTCTTCCTGACGCTTACTGTATTCTTTGACACTCAATTTGGTTTTCTCCAGTTTATCAATTTCTTCATAAACCTCTTTCAATTTAGAGTTGCTGGTAGCACGGAAATAATTTCCATCTGTAGTTCCCGCAATTTGAGTCAATGTCTTTTCATCTATTTCCACCGGCATATTTACATATTGCACTGTATTTCCTATCGGATATGGATAAGGGGCCATACCATTCGTACCAACACCGATCGTATAGACACGAATACCAAAACTCTTAGCGATCTCAGCAGCAGTCAAAGGAGAAATATCCCCTTTATTATTCGTACCATCAGTCAACAAAATGATGACCTTTGATTTAGCTTTACTATCTTTCAAACGTGTCACAGCATTAGCAATACCCATACCAATCGCCGTCCCATCGGTTACAATTCCACACTTAATACTTTGAAACAAATTCAGCAATACAGCATGATCTACTGTTAAAGGACATTGTGTGAAACTTTCACCGGCAAATAATGTCAAACCAATATTATCATTCGGACGACCATTTATAAACTCGGCAGCTACATCTTTAGCAGCTTCCAACCGATTCGGTTTTAGGTCCTCTGCCAGCATACTGGTAGATACGTCAATAGCAAGCATAATATCGATCCCCTCAATCTCGCTGTTCTGCCAGTTATCTGTTGTTTGAGGTCTGGCAAGTACCAGAATGATCAATATTAACGCTATGATACGAAGTCCGAACGGTGCATGAAGCAAATAGTTTTTATAACTTTTGGGTGTATGCGCATATACTCGGGCATCCGAAATCTGAAGCGTCGCCTGACTCTTTTTCCACTTTAGAATATACCATACGATATAAGGTATAAGCAACAGTAGCAAAAATAAATATTCAATATTGGCAAAAACCATTCTATTTACGATTTTACGATTTACTATTTACAATTGAAATTACTCCACTTATGCAAAAAGATCATAGAGCTGTGTTCCAATATATACAAAAGTAGCTACAAGAGCAACTGATAGTAATACAATTCCACATATAAGCAATATCTTAGCACGCAAAGAACGCTTCTCTATAATAGTGATTTCCGTTGGTTGCGGCTTTTGATTTTCTTCTTCCGGCTGTTTTGTTTCATTAATAAAGTCGATAGCATTAATTAAATTCGCATCATTTTCATTCATCTGCGGATCATGCTTGGCAAACTTTACCAAATCGGCCGTTTGAAACAATTCTTTCAAATCAGAGATTGCCTCCTTATCATTCATTTCCAACAGCTTATCTATAATTTCAGAAGAAGTCATTTCTAATGCATTAAAACCAAAACGATCTTTTATATATGTACGAATAGCATCTGTCAATTCTGTATAATATTCCTTCGACCTTCCTTTCTGCCATACCTTCTCCGCCTTAATACGCTCTATCTCTTGCATGGCAGCCTGATGTGGCGGTAGTTTAGGTTCTACCTTTATCTTACGAATAATCGGCTTATTGTCGCGAATACGTATGATAAAATAAATAAGCAATGCCAACAAAGGTAAAGCAAGAAACGAACATCCGATCAATCCATACCAATCTTCCCAAGCAAAAGGAGCTTTCATTACAGCTTTTTGCCCAAAAAACATTTCCGGATGCAAAGTATCGACAGGCATCGAGTAAACTTTTAATGCTAATGCCCTTGATTTATACTCTTTATTGTCAACTGTCACAACCATAGGGGGCAGATAATAAAGGGCCGAATCAAATGAAGTAACAGTATATTCCTGTGTTATCAGCAACCTCTGTCTGTCATTTAAATACTGTGTATCCGGTTTAGCCGTCTCAATCACTTCTACTCCACTTATCAACGTATCGGAATAGACAGGAAAAACAGCCCGTTGCTTAGCATCCATTGCCACTTGCAATTGTATCTTAGCTTGCTCTCCAATAAGAATTTGCAAAGAATCAATCTTGGCTTCCACCGTAACAGATTGCGCAGCAACTCTGCCCGATATTAAAAACAACAATATTATTAGAAAACTATTTCTATTCATCTTCTTCCGTTAATTTCGTTTGGCAAACAAATTGAGTAGTGCTTTTACATAATCCTGATCAGTACGCACAGAAACAGAATCCACATTACTTTTCGTAAATGTCTCACTCAATTCACTCTGTTTATTTATCCACCAATTATGATGTGCCTGACGCACAGCCTTAGATGACGTATCAATCCACTGTTCATGTCCGGTTTCAGCATCTTTTATCTTCATCAATCCTATTGGAGGAAGCTCTGAGACACGTCGGTCATAGACTTGAACAGCTACTACATCATGCTTCCGATTAGCAATCGTCATTGCATTTTTGAAACTCTCCTGATCTATAAAATCAGACAAGATAAAAGCTGTACATCGCCTTTTCATTACATTCGTCAGATATTCCAATGCCAAACGGATATTCGTACGACGACTTTCAGGTTTGAAATCAATCAATTCGCGAATAATATAAAGAATATGTTTACGACCTTTTTTCGGAGGTATAAATTTCTCTATTCGATCAGAGAAAAAAATAACACCTATCTTATCATTGTTCTGAATGGCCGAGAATGCCAATGTTGCAGCAATCTCGGTCACCATATCCTTTTTCATCTGCTTAACAGTACCAAACTCCAAACTACCGGAAACATCTACCATCAACATCACTGTCAGTTCACGTTCTTCCTCAAATACCTTAACATAAGGTTTGTTGAAACGCGCCGTTACGTTCCAGTCGATGTCGCGAATATCATCACCAAACTGATATTCACGCACTTCGGAAAATGCCATACCCCTACCCTTGAAAGCCGAATGATATTGGCCTGCAAAAATATTGTTAGACAATCCGCGTGTCTTTATTTCAATTTGACGAACTTTTTTTAATATTTCACTTGTTTCCATCTATTTAAAATTGAGATTTGAAAATCGGGAGTTATTCATCACTCAATTAAAATCAAGGTACTTCAACCTTATTCAGTATCTTACTGATTATTTCATCAGAAGTCATATTGCTTGCTTCCGCTTCATACGTCAAACCGATACGGTGACGAAGCACATCATGAGCTACCGCACGCACATCTTCGGGGATCACATATCCACGACGTTTGATAAATGCATATGTACGGGCAGCCAAAGCCAAGTTGATAGAAGCACGGGGTGAACCACCAAAACCAATCATGTCTTTCAATTCTTTCAGATCATACTTCTCCGGATAACGGGTTGCAAACACAATATCAACAATATAACGTTCTATTTTCTCATCCAAATAAACCTGACGGACCACTTTACGCGCCTCAAGAATCTCGTCAGCCTTAAGGATAGGCTTCACATTGAATTTCTCGCCATTAATATTCTGGCGGATAATCAATTTTTCTTCTTCCAATTTCGGATAATCAATCACAACCTTCAACATAAAACGGTCGACTTGTGCTTCCGGAAGCGGATAAGTACCTTCTTGTTCGATCGGGTTCTGAGTAGCTAATACCAAGAAAGGTTCCGGCAGAGGAAAAGTCTGTTTACCGATTGTCACCTGACGTTCCTGCATTGCTTCAAGCAGGGCACTCTGTACTTTTGCCGGTGCACGATTAATTTCGTCCGCCAATACAAAATTTGCAAAAATAGGTCCTTTCTTTACTTGAAATGATTCATCTTTCTGACTGTAAACCATTGTACCGATAACGTCGGCAGGCAACAAATCCGGCGTAAACTGTACACGACTGTATTGTGCATCAATCAGAGACGCCAATGTTTTAATTGCTAATGTCTTTGCCAAACCCGGCACACCTTCCAACAACACATGTCCGTCAGACAACAGTCCGATCAGAAGCGATTCCACCAAATGTTTCTGACCAACTATAATCTGGTCCATGCCTGTTGTAAGATTGGTAACGAAAGCACTTTGTCTTTCAATCCGCTCGTTCAATTCGCGGA
>CAJJNP010000168.1 GCA_905193145.1 uncultured Odoribacter sp.
CAAGACATTATTGCGTTTTTGTAAGTCTTGCAGACGACCGATGATTTCATCCAATGCTTGTGCTTCTTCATTAAACTTAGCTATAGAGTCAATCACAAAGCCATGCTCTTTGAACCGCTCCATAAAGGCATCACGCAACGAAATAAACTCGGGATCGTCTTGATCGAAATTCTGAGTAAAAGAAATAATGGTACGCTGCCATTTTTCTTTGATTGCCTCTTTTCCGCCAACAATGCGTAATTCTTCCTGTCCTATTTTAGAAAAAGTAAACTCTATATCCATCATTGCCTCATTGATAAGCATTTTAGTCTCATCACCTACACTAAAAGCCTCCTTTTGGTTGATGATACCAATCCGCCTTTGCACCTCGGAAAGCAGTTGCGGCAGCTTGGTTATTTCAAGTTTGGCAAATTGCTCCTTCATTTCCTCGTCACCGAAAGTACGCACGATGTTAGCCATATTCTTCGCAGCCTCCAACGCATGCTTCAATTCAAGCAGAACCACCTTATCTTCCTCCGTTGAGATTTCAGAGGAAAACTCTTCCGCATTGTCATAAGAATAATCAAAGAGAGTCTGACGCACCTGTTTCATTTGCTTCAAAATCTCTTCTTTATCCTCTATGACTTGGGTAAATGTATCAGTAACAGCCTCTTCTCCTGTCTCTTCCACATCGTTAAAACGGTTCAACTCTTGCAGATACGCTTCATTGGTTTCCTGAAAATTGCGCTTGATGTCGGCAAAATCAATAAGAAAACCATAACGCATTCCCGGATAAGGACGATTTACACGAGTAATAGCTTGAAGCAAATTATGGTCTTTCAATTTACGACCAAAATATAAACGCTTCAAGCGAGGTGCGTCAAATCCCGTCAGAAGCATGTTGAAGACAATGAGAATATCCACCGTCATATTCTTCTTGAAGTCCTTGACTATTTGTTTTCTCGTTTCTTTATCATCCGTATCATGAAGAATAATTCCGGCTTTCAATGGTCTGTACTTTGATTTATAATCCACTTCAGGTGCACCTGTTACATACGAACCATCGGGAAGTTTAATCTTGATGGGCTTCGGTTGATATTTTTGCCATTCCTCTTGGAACACCTCATAAAGTCGCCGAGCTTGTTCACTGGTCTCACAAATAACCATACCGCCCAATGTTTCATCACCCTGAATTTTTCGGAATTCTTTTAAGTCATTCATAATATAGCGAGCCAACTCGTTTACATAACTAGGATGTTCTATGATTTCTGATTTACGGATATCTTTCTTCTGAACCAACGTATCCAATTTGTCATATACATCTGAAAGGCGTTCCTTATAGGATGTTTCAATGTCTTCACGAATGATTTTCAACGTATAACCGTCTGCAATAGACTTGTCATAATAATAAGTATGTAAATAATTTCCAAACACTTTGCAACTTGCACGTTCCTCCTTCAATAGCGGAGTTCCTGTAAGTGCTATTTTTATGGCATCCGTATCTGCATCAAACAAATTGGCAAGGAAACAACCACCAGGTTTATATCCACGGTGGGCTTCATCAAGGATAAAGATACGCTGAAGATTAATTGCATAATCATGAATACGCACTTTTTCCTTATCCTCCGCAAAGCGTTGTATATTTACTACCGTAATTTCTGCTTGACCACTTGCTCCATTCTGTGACTGATTACTACGAAATTGCTCCATGAGTTCAGCTCTTGAATTGGCAGTTGACACCACCAAGCCACGAGCTTCAAATTCCTGAGTGGCTTGTTCCAGCAAATCAAGACGATCCACTATGAAATAAAATTTGGCAACCTTATTCTGTTTGGAATAGAAATCATTAAGAATATAAACCAGGTAATAAGACAAGGCTGTTTTACCACTACCTTGTGTATGCCATACCACACCGGATTTTACCCTTTCTGCCAGTTTTTGTCGAATAGCCAACGATGCAAATAATTGTTGGTAACGCATAATATGTTTTTGGTCGGTAGATTCAATCTTTCCGTCTATCTCTCGCTCCATTCTGACATATGCAATACCATACCTAATAATAAACAGCAAACGTTCCGGAGAGCACATAGAAGTCAGTATCCTATTGGTTGGTGTATTGAAATCAAGATTGGTCTGGTATTCCGGACTTGTATGGATGACTTGACAATTATAGTCAGATAGAATCTGCTTTTCTACAGCCTTGTCTATATCCTTATACGGATAATCACGATGAAAAGGTGCTACCTTTTGGGCAGACAGATTTTCTTCACGAAAACAATTAAACGGAGAATAAGAACGAGCACCTGTACAATAAAAAGCCCCTTGAATGGGAACAATGCCACCAAGCGTGTCATATTCCATATTATTACTGAATACCATTAACTGAGTGATATTGATAAAACGACGGAACTTTTTATTCGGGAAACGCTCTTTGTTCATACGTGCGCTTTCAGCCAACATTCCACCCTGATTATTCGGTTTTTTCACTTCAATAAAGCAAAGAGGCAAACCGTTCACAAACAAAGTAATATCCGGACGAAACTCATCTTGTCCGTTCTTACAAGTAAATTCGGCAGTAAAATGAAACGTATTGTTTCCAATATTATCGAAATCAATTAATTTTACAGGAGATACTGCTTTCAAGCGATTGTAAAAGCCACGACCAAGGTCATCATCATCCAACTCCTTACGTATATCTTTCAGGACTTGAAGATATTCTCCCGCATGTTCGGGATTCAGTTTTTTAAACTGTTCTTTAAAAATTGGCAAAAGAATATTCGTGTCACCGTCATAGACTGTACCAATCTTCTCTTCACTCAATTTACCGAAGTAAGTATATCCTATTCGGGTAAGATGAACCATAGCAGGCATCTGTACCCGTGTTGCTTCCGAGAACTGCTTCATATCACCTATTCATTTTTCGAAAAGAACAACCTTTATTCTACTTAATACCATTATTTAATGTAACACCTGTTTGCAAAGATAGCGAATTATATCTAATCTTCAGAAGTGACTTGTACTTTTGCATCTGGCGAATCTCAACCTTTCCACAAATGTAGTCGCCACTTTTAAAATGATTAAACCCGATATACCCTCTCCATCCCCCTCTCCCCACCCTCCTTCCTCCCACTTATTCTTATCTCAAATATATCTCAAATATAAGACAACTATATATCAAAGATAACAAACCATTATCTTTGATATAAGAATGACATAGATTTGACATAATGAAAAGAGGGAGAAACGGCGAGGAAAAGAATATGAAAAGACAAAAAAAATAAGGAGGTCCGAAGACCTCCTTACCGTTATCTAATGAATCTGTATTTCTTAGAACAAATCGCTCAAACGATAGCCCAGTGAGAACTGGAATACGTGATTTTTAGTGTTTACACCATAATCATCTTTAGACCACATATTTGTCAAACCGATATTGTAACGTGCTGACAAAATCAAACCTTCGTAAGTATAAGACAATCCGATAGGAAAGCTCATGTCAAATGTATTCACATCCTTCACTTTAGTCTTAGAACTGCTATCGCCATCTTTTACTTTAACCTTTGAATTCAAAGCAAAACCGAACTGAGGACCTGCATCAACACTCAAGCCTTCCAGCACATAAAATTTAAACAATACAGGTATGTTCAAATAGTTTACACGCAATTTGTATTTTACATCACCGTCTTTTTCTCTTGCTCCCTGACGAGAATATACCAACTCCGGAGACAAACCGATAAAGTCGCTCAGATTCCATTCTGCAAAAGCTCCGACATGAATACTTGCTTTGTTCTTCATATCAAAGTTTGAAATGTTTGTTGCATTCAAACCAACCTTAGCACCCCAAGTAAAATCACCGGCACTAAACTGTGCTTTTGCTGCGCATACCATCAAAAGCGCTACAGCCATCAAAACTACTTTTTTCATGTTTTTTAGTTCTTAGTTATTAAAATTGTTTTTAACATTGTGAGTATTAAATCTTCACCTTAGCAACCACCTTTTTTATCAACCCTTGGCCAATACAAGGTGCATGCCCATCTTCAGCAAAAAAGATACCGAAATCTCCCGGTTTGAGCGTAAAATAAAAAAAAGTTTTATCGTCATAAAAAGTGATATCATTTTTTGTGTCGTAACCACCGTTGCACTCCTCGCTCAAAAGCCCTCTTTCTTTCCACCCAAAAGTCTCGCTACCAACCATCGGCATCTGAATGTCGATATATCGGTTGTGCGTCTCCAGCTTGGCTTCCTCCGCTTCGCGGCCCTGCACATCACTGACACTGATCCAAGCGTTGTCGCCGTCAATATCGATTCTTCCGGCCGGCATCCGGCTTAAGTCATGTGATTTGATATAGTCAAACACCTTCTTGAAAAGAGGGTGTAAAGTCTCTGCTCTTTCTGTATTTTTCAACGACCCGATAAACATCTTGCTCAAATTTATTGTTAGCGAACAACAAAAGTAAGAATATTAACGCGAAAATCACTATCTTTGCAGCAAGAAAATAATTTATTAATACACTCGTATGCATAAAGCAGGATTTGTCAACATTGTAGGCAACCCCAATGTAGGGAAGTCAACATTGATGAACCGATTGGTCGGCGAAAAAATATCAATCATTACTTCTAAGTCGCAGACAACACGGCACAGAATAAAAGGCATCGTCAATACGGATGAGTATCAAATCGTTTTTTCCGATACTCCGGGGGTTGTGAAACCCAGTTATAAGATGCAGGAATATATGCTGGAATTTTCAAAATCGGCACTGATTGATGCCGATATTATTCTCTATGTCACCGATGTCGTGGAGAATATTGAAAAGAATATGGATTTTGTTGAAAAAGTAAGCAAATCAAAAGTACCGGTTTTATTGGTGTTAAACAAAATAGATTTAACCAATCAGGAAAAACTGGAGGCTTTGTATGACAAATGGAAAGAATTGATTCCGCGCGCAGAGATCTTCCCGATGTCGGCAAAAGAAAATTTCAACGTCGACAATTTATATAAAAGGATTGTAGAGCTGCTGCCGGAAGGCGAAGCCTATTTTCCTAAAGATGATTTGACCGATTTGCCAGCCAGATTTTTTGTCAATGAAATCATCCGCGAAAAAATATTGAAAAACTATGATAAGGAGATTCCGTATTCCGTGGAAGTGGAAGTGGAGGAATTCAAAGAGGAAGACAAACGTATCAACATCATGGCAGTCATTTATGTTGAACGCACTTCTCAAAAAGGCATTATCATAGGCAACCAAGGGGAAGCCTTGAAAAAAGTAGGCACCGAAGCCCGTCTGGACATCGAGGCCTTCTTTGGCAAAAAAGTCTTCTTGAATCTATATGTAAAAGTACTGAAAGACTGGCGTAACAAAGACAGCGAACTGAAAAACTTCGGTTACGCAAACAAATAGCATAAATTTAATACAATGAGTAATATTATAGCGATAGTAGGAAGGCCGAATGTAGGAAAGTCGACTCTCTTCAACCGTTTGATTGGCACTCGCAAAGCCATTGTAAACGAAGAAAGTGGAGTGACTCGCGACCGGAACTACGGAAAATCTTCATGGAACGGCAAAGAATTCTCCGTCATTGACACAGGAGGATATGTCTGCAACAGTGATGATATTTTTGAAGAAGAAATCAACAAGCAGGTTATGCTGGCCATGGACGAAGCAGATGTCATCATCTTTCTGGTGGATGCAGAAATGGGAATCACTGACTTGGATCAGAATTTTGCCCAATTACTGCGCAACATCGACAAACCGGTCTATCTGGTGGCCAATAAAGTGGATAACAGCGAGCGCCTTTATGAAGCTCAGGAGTTTTATCGTCTAGGCGTAAAAAGCGACTTGTTTTGTATCTCCTCAATGACCGGTTCGGGTACCGGAGACTTGTTAGATGAAGTAGTGAAACATTTTAAGGAAGATACAATAGAAGATACAGACCATCTTCCCCGTATTACAATTGTCGGCCGTCCGAACGTGGGCAAATCATCCACCATCAACGCATTAATAGGAAAAGAACGTAATATTGTAACAGATATTGCAGGCACAACCCGCGATACCCTGCATACCCATTACACTCAATTCGGTCACGATTTCATTTTAGTGGATACTGCCGGTGTGCGCAAAAAAGCCAAAGTCAATGAAGATGTAGAGTTCTATTCTGTCATGCGTTCTATCCGTGCGATAGAAGAATCGGATGTCTGCATGTTGCTGATTGATGCCACTCGCGGCATGGAAGCACAGGACTTGAATATTTTCCACCTGATTGAGCGCAACAGGAAAGGCGTGGTGATTGTTGTGAATAAATGGGATTTGATTGAGAAAGACAACAAAACCCTGATTGAATATGAAAAGAATCTACGCAACAAAATTGCCCCGTTTAAAGATGTGGAAATCATTTTTGCCTCTGCACTGACCAAACAACGTCTGTTGAAGGCATTGGAAGCTGCATTGCGTACCTATGAAAACCGCCAACAGAAGTTAAAGACGTCAGAGTTCAACCGCATCATGCTGGAGGCTATCGAGAATTATCCCCCACCTAGCACCAAGGGAAAATATGTCCGAATCAAGTATGCAACACAATTGCCTACTCATTTCCCATCGTTTGCCTTTTATTGCAACCTGCCACAATATGTGAAGGAGCCTTATAAACGATTTTTGGAAAATAAAATCCGTGAAAACTGGACATTCACCGGAGTCCCGATTCAGATTTTCATGAGAAAAAAATAAAACCGATGTATGGCCGGATAATTGTCCGGCTATATTTTTTCCCTCATCATCACATTTTCCAGAATGTTTCTTATATTTTAACATATTACTTTTCACTTTTTCCCTTTAAATATTAACTTTGCGTGTGTTTTTTATGAAATCGTATGGCAGATACAGAAAAAATACAGCACGAAGGAATTATAAAAAGCATTTCGGAACAGACCTTGGAAGTGATGATTGTCAGCCTTTCAGCCTGTTCAGGATGTCACGCTAAAGGTGCATGCGGGATGTCTGATGCGAAACAGAAAATCATCGTAGCCCAACGTCCGGAAGGCAATTT
>CAJJNP010000169.1 GCA_905193145.1 uncultured Odoribacter sp.
AAGGTAGGTATTTATTAAATTAACTTCCAAATAAACAAGCAGATTTCTTACTTTTCAGGTGTATTTTTTTATGTTCTTTAGCATAGAAACCGGCTTTTTTCCCTATTTTTGCAGGATTAAATGAACTTTTTATGCAACTGTCAAATACTGAACTCATTCTTATCCGTATTACCGGTGAAGATCGTCCTGGGCTGACGGCTTCTGTGACGGAAATATTGGCAAAATATGATGCTACAATTTTGGACATCGGGCAAGCGGATATTCATAATACTCTTTCGTTAGGCATACTTTGTATGACTGAAGAACAAAATTCCGGATTCATTATGAAAGAGTTACTTTTCAAAGCTTCGTCTTTAGGAGTAACTATTCGTTTTTATCCTATTTCAACAGAGGAATATGAAAGTTGGGTGAAAATGCAAGGAAAGAATCGTTATATTCTTACCTTATTAGGCCGTAAGCTTTCTGCTCGACAGATTGCTGCAACTACCCGTATTCTTGCAGAACAGGGAATGAATATTGATGCGATTAAGCGTTTGACAGGTCGTATTCCTTTAAACGAATGTGAGTCGCGTACACGTGCTTGTATCGAGTTTTCTGTTCGTGGTACGCCTAAAGACCGTATTGTGATGCAGGAACAACTGATGAAACTGGCCAGCGAACTCGAGATGGATTTTTCTTTTCAACTTGACAATATGTATCGACGGATGCGTAGGTTGATCTGTTTTGATATGGATTCTACGCTGATTGAAACCGAGGTTATTGATGAATTGGCAATACGTGCCGGAGTGGGTGATCAAGTGAAGAAGATAACAGAACGGGCTATGCGTGGTGAAATTGATTTTATCGAGAGTTTTCGTGAGCGTGTTGCTTTGCTCAAAGGCTTGGATGAATCGGTGATGCAGGAAATTGCGGAGAATCTGCCTATAACGGAAGGCGTAGACCGGCTGATGTATGTTTTGAAAAAATATGGTTATAAAATTGCTATTCTTAGTGGTGGCTTTACTTATTTTGGAAAATATTTGCAGCAGAAATATGGTATAGACTATGTATATGCCAATGAATTGGAAATCATAGACGGTAAACTGACCGGTCGTTATTTAGGTGATGTAGTGGATGGAAAACGGAAAGCTGAGCTTCTTCGTTTAATAGCACAGGTTGAAAAAGTAGATATAGCACAGACTATTGCCGTTGGTGATGGAGCTAATGATTTGCCGATGTTAGGTATCGCCGGGTTGGGTATTGCATTTCATGCAAAGCCTAAAGTAGTGGCCAATGCCGAGCAGTCTATTAATACGATCGGATTGGATGGGGTGCTTTATTTCCTTGGTTTTAAAGATTCGTATTTGAATATGTAGAATCTCTCAATAATTTGATATTAGTAATTTGTATAATTAGCATAAAATGAAGTTTTCCGAATTAAAACTAAATGACCGCGTACTTGAAGCACTTGATGCAATGAGATTTGATGAGTGTACACCAGTGCAAGAGCAAACGATACCTGTTATCCTTGATGGTAAGGACTTGATTGCAGTTGCTCAAACAGGTACCGGTAAGACGGCTGCTTTTTTACTCCCGGTATTGAACAAACTTTCTGAGGGTGGACATCCGGAAGATGCCATCAATTGTATTGTTATGTCCCCTACCCGGGAATTAGCGCAGCAGATTGATCAGCAGATGGAAGGTTTTTCTTATTTTATGCCGGTATCCAGTGTGGCTGTGTATGGAGGAAATGATGGAGTGCTATTTGAACAGCAGAAAAAAGGACTTAGCCTTGGAGCTGATGTTGTGATTGCAACTCCGGGACGATTGATAGCTCATCTCAGTTTGGGATATGTGGATTTGTCTAAAGTATCTTATTTTATTTTGGATGAAGCTGATCGCATGCTTGACATGGGATTCTATGAAGATATTATGCAAATTGTGAAGTATCTGCCTAAAGAGCGACAGACTATTATGTTTTCGGCGACTATGCCTGCCAAAATCCAACAGCTTGCGAAAACGATTTTGAATAATCCGGTAGAAGTGAAGTTAGCTGTATCCAAGCCGGCAGAAAAGATTGTTCAGGCAGCATATGTATGTTATGAAAATCAGAAATTGGGTATTGTTCGTAGCCTTTTTGCGGAGGAAGTTCCAGAACGTGTAATCATTTTCGCATCTTCTAAAATCAAAGTGAAAGAGGTTGCAAAAGCTCTTAAAATGATGAAGTTAAATGTTGGGGAGATGCACTCGGACCTTGAACAGGCCCAAAGAGAGTTTATCATGCATGAATTTAAGTCGGGTAGAATCAATATTTTGGTAGCAACTGATATTGTGTCCAGGGGGATTGATATTGATGATATTCGTCTGGTGATAAACTTTGATGTTCCTCATGATAGTGAAGACTATGTGCATCGTATCGGACGTACCGCCCGTGCCAATAATGACGGTGTAGCAATTACATTTGTAAACGAAAAGGAGCAGACTAATTTTAAGCATATTGAAAATTTCCTGGAAAAAGATATATATAAGATCCCAGTACCATCGGAATTGGGCGAAGCACCGGCGTATAAGCCGCGTAATACTGGGACAGGGAATGGCAATCGGTCACGAAATTTTCGTAAAGGAGGAGGAAAGAGATCAGGTGGAGATCATCGATCAAAAAGTAGAAAATAACCCTTTTTTATTTAGCTGTATAAATTGTTAATTTTCCGTCAAAAGAAACCGATAGGTCTGCAATGTTGCATACGGAACTTTCCGGTATACAAACTGTAGCTTGATAATGAAAACCTTTACGATCGACATTTTTGAAATTCATCTCGGATAAGATGGATTGTTGTAGGAAGTCGGTGGAAATTACATTTTCAAGCATTTGTTTGGTTATATCACTTGAGAATAAACATTTTCTACCTTCATATATGCATATGTGCATGATGTTGTCATAATAGATATTATCCATACTGATGCCCTCTTCAGAGTAGGTTGTTTTTATTACCTTTATTTTAGAAGGGTTGATGTATACATATGCTCTATAACGGATTCCGTTATAAAAAACTACGCTATCTTTTTGGGTGACTTCTGTATAAATCGGAATGATCTCCACTGGCTTTCCAGAAAATGCCAATGAATCGTTCGGATCTTCCGATTTATGAAGTTTTACGATGTTATCTGCCAGAGAATGAAATGAAAAACTGTATTCCGTTTGTTTATCAATTTGATAACGTGCCAATTCATTGCCAAAAGTATATAGGGTATCTTTTATTATTTTGAAGTATACAGGAGTACTTTGCGAATTTGCATAATAAATTGTATCACCTTTGATAAACAGTAAAGGAATGTCACTCTCATCATCGATCCAGATTCCCTGCATCAATTCTTTGGCTTTGACATTTTCTGATTGCTCTAAAGAGTTTTGCTTTTTAGTATTATTGCACGCTATCAACAAAATCGTCAATAACGATGTCGTTATAAACTTAATCATCTATTTAATTTTGTGCAAAATTAAGCAATTATCTTTTCATTTCCCAATACAACGGTATATGAATCCTTGCTCTTCCATTTCTTTTTTATCATAAATGTTACGACCATCCAAAACAATAGGTTGCGTCATTGTTTTTTTAATAACTGGCCATGATGGTAAACGAAATTCTTTCCATTCGGTGACTAACATCAAAACATCGGTATCAAGTACGGCATCATACATGTCGTGTGCATAATATACACTGTCTCCGATTCTTCTTTTACATTCTTCCATAGCTGCCGGATCATATACCCGAATTTTACAACCGTCCTGTCTTAACTTGTCTATGAGGACCAATGCGGGTGCTTCACGCATATCATCAGTTTCGGGTTTGAAAGCGAGTCCCCAAATTGCTATCGTTTTATCCTTTAACTTATTATTGAATAATTTCAAAAGCTTTTCAAATAAAGCACTTTTTTGTATTTCATTGACCTCTTCTACAGCACGTAATACGCGCATGTCATATCCGTTTTGTTCTGCTGTCTTTATCAAAGCCTTGACATCTTTTGGAAAACAAGAGCCTCCATATCCTATTCCCGGATAAAGGAACTTACGTCCGATTCGAGTATCTGAACCAATACCACTGCGTACCATATTTACATCTGCCCCGACAAGTTCACATAGATTGGCTATGTCATTCATAAAGCTGATACGGGTAGCTAACATTGAATTAGCTGCATATTTAGTCATTTCTGCCGAAGGGATATCCATAAAAATGACACGGAAATTATTTAGCAAGAATGGTTTGTATAGTTTAGACATAATTTTTTTAGCACGTTCAGACTCCACTCCTACTACTACACGATCCGGACTCATAAAATCACTAATGGCATTTCCCTCTTTTAAGAATTCCGGATTGGAAGCAACATCAAATTCTATTGTTACTCCTCTTTGGTCTAATTCTTTCTGGATAACATTACGTACTTTTTGTGCTGTTCCAACGGGTACGGTACTTTTGGTGACCACTAATTTGTATTTGTTCATGTTTTGTCCGATAGTACGTGCTACGGCAAGTACATAACTAAGATCGGCACTTCCATCTTCATCAGGAGGAGTACCAACTGCGCTAAAGATAACTTCCACATCATTAAGACAACTTTCTAAAGAAGTTGTAAATTTCAGGCGTCCTGATTTTGTATTGCGGAGTACCATCTCTTCCAATCCAGGCTCATAAATAGGAATCACTCCCTCTTCAAGAGCTTTTATTTTTTTTATATTGGTATCAACACATGTTACATCCACACCTATTTCTGCAAAACAAGTCCCTGTAACTAGTCCGACATATCCAGTTCCTACAATTGCTATTTTCATTTTTTTATGTTTTTGGAGGAGTTATACAAAATATTCAGCTTCTTGAAAAATCTTAGCCTGCCTGTCTTTTTCAGACATAATAATTTGAAAATCGGCTATTGGCCAATCAATGCCTAATGCATTATCGCAATATAAAATGGATCTTTCTGCTTGTGGGTTATATATATTATCAACTTTATATGTGAAGATTACTTCTTCGCTTAATACCAAAAATCCATGGGCAAAACCACGTGGAATGAAAAATTGGCGTTTGTTGTCTTCAGTTAACAATACGCTTACGTATTTTCCAAATGTAGATGATGATTGACGTAAATCTACTGCAACATCTAATACTTCACCTTTAATGACGCGTACCAATTTTGCTTGGCTATATTCACCTGTCTGATAATGTAATCCTCGTAATACACCGAATGACGATTTGGATTCATTATCTTGTATAAAGTCTACTTTTCCGATATGTTTTTCGAATTCTTCTTTTTTTAAAGACTCCATAAAGTATCCTCCACTATCAGAAAATACTTTCGGCTCTATCAGCCATACACCATCAATTTCTGTTTGTATATAATTCATTTTCAGAATTTTTTATGAACTTTGACTTGCAAGCCTAAATTATCGCCATAAATGTCTCCAATATCAAATGCTGCTGAAGCGGTAAAGCTCCAACCTTTCCATTTATTTGGGATATATTTAAACTCTGCAAAAGTAGAAAAATTTTCTAAGATTTCAGGGATTGGCTTAAAGGGAGTTCCCCATGTACGATTAAATGATAGTTTAGCACGATAAGTCCATTCATTACTAATGTCGCCACTCCAACCTAAATGGATAGCTTTAACACGGTTATATTGAAAAGCAAGGTTTCCATTGTTATTATAAATAGGTGAAGCAACTAATGGATTACCCATGCTCATACCCCAATGTGACCATCCGGGATAGATAACGTGGTTATAATAATTATCTGCACCTCCGGTTTTTTTTGCTGCTGAGAAATCTTTTCCATGTAATGGTCCACTTTGGTTGGTAGATTGGTAATATTCTAGAATAATATTATTAATAATTTGTTTTTTATCAATTTTATATTCAATCCCCCAAAGTCCATCCATACCATTTAATTTTCCCATACCTGATAAGTCGTCATAATAGTTTTCCAAATAAATGGAACATAAAATATTTTTATTCTGATATGTCAGCTTTAGATGTTCACTACCTAAATAATTTCCATCAAAATATTCTCCTTCTCCACTATTTCTAGGAATAAAAGCGTTTAAATAATCCTTCCAACTATTTCCTAAATTACCACTCCGTGGTCCTCTAGTTGCGTATCCACCGAACTGATCGTCCATACGTATCCCCGCGTCAAATAACCAATGTCTCTCGGGATTTCCAAAACGAAAATAAATACTTTTATGGTGAAATTTTGTTTTTTTTACATATGAATATACTTCTCCAACATTTCTTTCTTGATATTTACCATCAGTAAACCAACCATATGAGACTTTTACTTTAAGTTGAATGCCTGGAGTTAAATGGATATAATCTAAAATACCTACACAAATTTGCGGTATAGGGCGCGCATTACTCGACCAAACAAGTCCACCACTACTCAATAATGGATTCAAATACTCCGTAATTAGTTCTCGATTCCCTCCCCATATTCCTATCCATTTATAACGGATATCAGCATATGCTTGTTGTATAATAAAAGTGGAACTTCCTCCTGTTGCTATGGCTAAATTTAGTTCGCTTTCAATTTTCCATGAATGAACCTTTTTTTTATAAGATATTCCTCCTTTAATGTATGTGTTGTTATTAAGGGAAGATAATCCATGTTGATTACTTACTTGCCATAATGGAGTATTCTCTCCTACATGTACAGTGGTACCGTATTCAATAAATGTATTAGGTTTCTGGGTATTACCAATCATTGGTATTAATAATAGTAGGAATAGTGATATGATTTTACTTATTTTCAATGTGTTGAATATTATTGTTTTTTTATCATAACTCCTATAGTGCGAAGCATAATTTTTATATCTAATGCTATAGACC
>CAJJNP010000170.1 GCA_905193145.1 uncultured Odoribacter sp.
AGATTATCGGACATTAAATCCCAAACTCCTACCGGATTCAAATTATCATTTACATGATAAAGATCATATGTACCGAGCGTATGTGACATCTCATGACAAAGAACTCCTGTATTCAAAGGAACAGGACTCAGAGAACTCCAACCATTCGCATCATTGAATACCATCAGATACCCCACGATCTTTTTGCCTTTCACATAAATAGCTTTCTCATCAGGTAATGCCAAATCGGAACGGTGAGGCCATAACATATATTTACTGCTCAGATCGGAATTGCCGCTTACAATTATACAAATATTGTCGAGTAAACCATCATTATTGGCATCAATCACTACATCATCAGGAAGATTTTCAGACAAATAAGCAGCAAGCTCTTTTATTAAAGCTTGCTCACGAGCAGCTTTTTCCGTTTCATTACTATACCCTAAATCATTAATACTACTCTTTTCCCGATAATATCCACGCTCATTTTTAGCTTTATAAGAAATGATCTGTGTACCGTCTGATTGGGGAAAGAAAGAACTTTTCCAAAAAAGCTGATTATAAGAAGCTTCTCGAAAATAGCTATATACAGAATTAGCTCCTTCAACTTCAGCGTTAAACATCGTTTCGTAATAGCTGATAGGTTTGTCGAATTGCTCCTTGTTGTCTTCGTCATTAAAACGCAAAAAACAAACCAAGTTGCTCAACTCACCTTTATTCTTTTCGGCAGCCGACAGCAGTAACGGAAAGAATAAAACAACGATCCAAAGAATAGGATATCTCTTCATTGTTTTATGTGTTAAAAAGTAAATAAAAAAGGGAAAACAACTACCGTCCCATCATCTCAGATTCCAATGAGTACAAGCAGGTTTTCCCTATAAAAATTATTACCGGATAACAATCTTAGTGGTACGTTCGGTAGTACCGTTCTTTGCTTTCACAATATATATACCACTTGTCAAAGGAGACAAATTCATCTTGTCTGTTATAGCCGATGCGGCCAATACGCCGGTAGTTGTATAAACCTGCACATTTGCAACCTCTCCCAAAGAAAGGGTAATACCATCAAATTCAATTTCAGAATTAATTGATGTGTCATTAATACCGGAAGGTTTAGTTGAAGTAAGCACTTTCATTCCGTGAATATACAAAGGAGCTTTTGTCAATGATTCAAACCGGGCATAAATAGGAGCATCTGATTTTAATTTGAAATAGGGTTCATTGCCACTATCCAAAGTCTCCATTCCTGTCCATTCTTTTTGTCCGGCACTCATCAATGGCTTAAACATAGTTGAATACATAGCAGAAACAATTGTATAATCTTTAAAAGGTTTATCTTGTTCCGTCGTTCCTAACAGACGTACATAAGTTTTCACGCCGCTTGATATGAATATATTAAAAGATACACATGAAGGCATACGTACTACAAAACCGCCACCATTCGTATTCATTGCAGAAGAAGAACTGGCAGTAACAATAGCACCGGTTTTAGCATCCGCACTTTCCATTTCTCCATCAGTACCTGCTCCCTTTACAGCCGGATCGGCCGTAGAGTCTTCATAATCTCCAAAATCCGCACAAATCAACTGAATAATCTTTCCATTCGGATCTATCTTTCCATCTTCATTGTTTGCCTGACCGATATACTTGTCTATCTTTTCCTGCGTATCGAACCATATCCATCCATTGGCATCCACATCAGCCGGATCAAATAGATTATACTCTTGTGCATTTGCAAACATAACCACACTTAAAGTCATTAATAAGACCGTAATTTTTCTACTCATACATTTTTTTATTAAAGTTAATAATACATTGATTGATAAAGGTTAAACTTCCTCCCATTCTGGATTTTGTTCAACGCCATGATAACGTATTTCATCCCAAGGTATGGGATAATAATATTGCATCTGACGAAACTCACGTACACGTTTAGGATACTTGTTCATATTTGAAATCGTATATATCGGATCTTTACCCTCTTCTTTTACTATTTTCATCGCTTTCAAAGGATTAGTAGCTCCACTCATTTTTTCTACGGCAACTCCCCAACGAAGCAAATCCCAATAAGTAGTCTCTTCGAAAGCCATCTCTACACGACGTTCATTCACCAGTTGTTCCCAAGTCAGACTCGGTAACTCATCCATATGTACACGACGGCGAATTTGATTTACTTTATCCAACGCATCATCAACACGATTCTGCAAAAAATCAATTTCTGCATAATCCAACAAAACCTCTGCAAACCGCCAAATAATATAATTCTGTTTACTCGCATAAGTCTCATCACTATCAATTTTCTGCTGTTCATTTACGAATTTTCCTAAATAATATCCTGTTTTTGAAACAGCAGCATTAGCAGATGTTCCGTATGGCGTCAGATCTGCTCCAGCAATCTCTTCTTTACCTTCTTTATTATAGTGAATTTCCATTTCATGATCGCGAAAAATACAACCGTCATATAAGATATTCGCATAAAAACGATAATCCCTGTTATCATACGGGTGTGTCGGATCATAAGGTTTACCATCACGCATATTATATTCATCCACATGATTTTGAGTGGGTGAATAGGCTGCTATTGTTCCGCCAAAGAAAGGAGAAACAGATTCACGATCAAGCTTATGCCCGAACCCATCTGCGAAATCACCATCATTCGAATGTTGTACTTCCCAAATTGATTCCTGACTATTTTTCGTTAGAAAAATCTGACGATACTGTTCTTTTATTTGATCTTGTGTTGTTCCGGTTATCTGTATCAACGAATAAGGCAACTTCATCAATTCATCATATGCCTTAGCAGCCTCTGTCAACATGGCATCCGATCGATCATCCGGAAAACCTAAATACGATTTCTCCTTATTCTGAAATACCTTACTGGCTACCCAAAAGTAGGTTTTAGCTTTCAGCATTAGAGCAGCTCCTTTAGTAGCACGCCCTATATCGCTGGCTTCTAACTTATCAGACAATAAAGAAGCCGCTAAATCCGCCTCTTCCACAATAAATTCCACCATTTCTTCATAAGAGGCGCGAGGAAATTTTTTATCATCAATCAACGGATCATAATTGTTCTTTATCAGTAAAGGACCTCCAAACTGTCGCAACAATAAGTAATAATAATAAGCACGAAAAAAATGTGCTTCGCCCAATATGCGTTGTTTATGAGCGCCCTCCTGTATTTTTCCTTCATTCTCTAATAAAAGATTCACAGACTGAATACGAGCGTAATAATTATTCCAATTTACAAGTCCTCTACGAGTAATTTCACTGGAAATACTCTTCAAAATATCACCATAGGCTGTATTATACCAATCCGCTCTACTTATAGTTATTTGATCACCATACCAAGGTAAATAATCACGGCATGCCCCTTTTAATAATGATGAAGAAGTAGGCATATAAATTGAAAAGCCATTACTCATATTACGATACCAAGGCAATACATATTCATCAAGCAATAATTGGCTTCCCCAAATCGTTTCTTGGGACAATTTATTATAAGGAGCGTCACGGAATAAACCATCACATCCGGAAAGTCCGAATATTCCTCCACAAATCAAAAAAGATACTATATATTTTCTCAACTGCATACTATTTCTGTTTTTAATGCCACATTATATTAAAAGCCTAAATTCAATGTCATACCATATGAGCGTTGGATCGGATATCCGCGAAGTGACTCGGGATCCATATCTTTTAAAGTAGACCATGTGCATAAATTACTTCCTTGTAGAGAGATACTGGCTGATGACAATTTGATTTTTTTCAATACAGATACCGGTAAAGCATATCCCACCGATAAAGATTTCAAACGAATAAAATCACAGTCTTTCACCCAAAAAGTGGATGCTTTCCGGTTATTGTCATTCGTATTAGCAATCTTGACACGAGGATAGGTTGCATTCATATTACTTTCAGACCACGTATCTGTAAGATGATATTTCTGAAAACGTTGCAAACTTCCGGATTCTAATGTATACAATTCAGTCAACTGTTGCTGATACCCACTAACTCCTTGAAACATCGCATTCACAAAAAAGCCTTTATACTTTACTCCCAAACGTAAACTCATTGTCATCTCCGGATTTGAAGAATTCTTCACAGCTATTTTATCAATATCTGTAAGTTTACCATCGCCATTCTGATCTTTATATTTAATATCACCGGGTGCAAGAGTAATATTACCTTGTTCATCTTGATCTACCAGATGATTATCAATTTCTTCCTGTGACTGGAAGAGTCCATCGGCTTCATATAACCACCATACCATATAACTCTTACCTACACGACGCCGAGTCGGTTCAAGAGAAGACTCATCTCCATAATCTAAAACCCGGTCTCTGGTTTGTGCCAATGTAAGAGTTAAATCATATTTCACTTTTTGAATGGAATTACGATGTGTCAAAGTCAAATCCCATCCCCATGCTTTTATCTTTGCAAAATTCATGTTGGGTGGATTACCATCTACTCCTGTCGAAGGCGGATACAAATAAGAAGGAGCTACCATAATCATATTGGTACGGTAACGCCAATAATATTCAAATGACAATCCAAACCGATTTCCCCAAAAGCCTAAGTCGGTAGCCACATTGTAATCCCTTGATTGTCCCCACTTTAAATCCGGATTAGGATAAGCACTTGTGTCCATAACAATACCTGGCTTCAGATTCCCTCCAATATTATATCCTTGACGTACAACATACATATATTTCCGCAAATACGAATAGTCGTCTATCGCTCCGTCATCCCCCAATATACCCATAGAGCCTCGAAACTTCACATTAGAAAGCACCGGTTGATCCCAATTCTTAAAAAATTGTTCATTCGAAAGTACCCAAGAAGCAGAAGCTGTAGGGAAAAATCCCCATCGATTGTCAGGGTGAAATTTTGTAGAACCATCCACCCGAAAACTACCTTCAATAAAATAGCGGTTATCATAACCATAAGTGGCACGCCCAATCATTGAAGCACGTTCGCTATACGACTCTTCCCCATTCACTTTGGGAGTAGTAGCACTTCCCATTATCTCCGGATAAATACCCGCCATATCCAAATTTTCTCCAGTCAAATAACGATTGTGATAATCTTGATAATTGATAACCAACAACCCGGAAACATCATGTTTTGCAGCAAAAGTGCGATTATAATTCACCCCAAGCTCCACTAATTTATTATCCACAAAACGATCGGTTTCTTTCAAAGTAATCTTTGCTTTCGGATAGGTAGTTTTATCATCTTCTTTTATCTCTCCGGTCTGCTTGTCATAAGTGTAAAGAGTTACAGGACTACTAAATGTTTTTTGAACAGAATTATTATTATCAAAAGTAGCACGTAAATAGGCGGAAAGCCCCTTTACCCAAGGAATATCGTATTTCAAAGTAGCAGTAATAGTATTCATGTTCATTTTATTACGAACATATCCCCCCGAACCGTCTACAGCTATCAAAGGGTTGCTACTATTTACACTGGCCAACCTACCATCTGTAAACCTAAGTACCTCTACTGGAGAAAAATTATAGGCAGCATCAATCGTAAAATAACTGGTATTCTTATTTTCCGAACGAGTTCCGTTTACATCCAATGACAATACAAGCCCTTTTAATAATGTCGCATCCAGTTTCATTGAATAATTATAGCGATCTCGTCCTACGCCGCTATACAATCCCTTCGTATTGGTATACCCACCAGACATATAATACTTCACGAAATTATTGCCACCACTAACAGAAAGACTATGAATCATGGAATACCCAAACTTATCCAGATAGTCAATCAAATTTTCGTCACCATATACATTAGGATTAGAATGGGTACGAATCATTTCAAGCTGTTCATCGGTATAAGGATTAATACCAACAGCCGATGGTGAGTTTTCCAATGCCCGATTATACAATTTAGCAAACTCATATGCATTAAGAAACTCAGGTAGATTGGTAGCCTGTTGCAAATTAAACTGTCCTCTGTAGTTTACCGATACTTTCTGATTACCGGTAGCACGCTTTGTCTGGACCAGAATGACACCATTAGCCGCCCGTGCACCATAAACAGCAGCCGCAGCCGCATCTTTCAATACGGAAATACTCTCAATATCATCCGGATTCAAATCCGAGAGACGCATTTCTCCTTCAGTCGTATTTGTACCGAAACGAGGTACACCATCAATAACGAGTAAAGGAGCACCATTAATGCCTCTAATATGTATATTCGATTCTTTAGATGAACTCGGATCACCTGTTGTAGACATCACTTGCAAACCTGCAACCTGTCCGTTCAATGCCTCATCCAAATTTATTGTAGGCATTTGTAGAAGTTCTTCACTCCGGACCACTTCTACCGAACTTGTCAAAGATGATTTTTTCTGTGTTCCATATCCTACTACTACAATCTCATCCAATTGTTGAGCATCATCTTTAAGTACAACTTTCAGGTTATTTTCTCCTGGTTTCAACCGGATTTCCTGAGATTGATAGCCTATAAAGGAAATGATCAATATTGCCCCTTTAGCCGGAACCAATAAAGAAAAATTTCCATCCAGATCAGTTATTGTTCCGATATCGGCCCCCTTTATTTTAATATTGGCCCCAACGACGGTTTCACCCGATGTGTCCTGTACTTGCCCTTTCAATGAATAGTTCTGTGTATTCTGTCCCCACACATTATAAGAAAGAAAACACAAACAAACAAATAAGTAAAAGATT
>CAJJNP010000171.1 GCA_905193145.1 uncultured Odoribacter sp.
ATATCACAAACAAGAATACTACCCTCTATGGATAGAAGATGCTGAAATGGAATTCGAAGGTACTCTTCTTCCCCAAAACGCCAAAGACGAAAGCGGAATCGGTAAATATTGGGTATTATATGCTTACCCTTGGGGATATGCCGACAATGGACTCAACAAAGAAGATACATCAAATTTCAAAATAGAATGGGCTGTGGATAAACAGGGAAATCCAGTACACCTGCCTGGTGTGGATTTTATAAAAATATATACAGGAGTCAATCAATACTGCGGATGGTTAGGAGAAACATCTACCGAAGTAATGGGAATCAATGACTTACATTTACTAAATCAATAATTAATTTGTTATTTATGAAAAATATATTATTTCTATTTTTAGCCATTACTGTCTGCGCAACCATACAAGGAGGAGTTCTTTCAGAACGACAAATAATAACAGAAGAAACATCCGTTAGCGGCCAATTTACCTCAAATGAGCCAACAACAATCAGCGTCACTTTACCTGAGACATTAAATACTATTCTCAGTGATGAACCACCGACAATTACTGCTATCATATCAGGAGAGACTGATATGCCTAAAGGGTATAACCTCAGTTGGTATATATGCGATAAAAATGGTAATACAGATACCTCCAAAACTATTTTGACTCAAGTAAGTAAAGGATCAGACGGGAAAAAAGGTACATTGGTCTTTGCAGGAGGAATAGGCATTACTTACATTAAAGCTGTTATTATAGATAAAAATACTTGGATAAAATATGAATCCAATTTATGTTGCGTAACGGTAGGAGCACCGAAAAAAACAATTACCGATCTCCGTTTCGAAAAAGAAATGATCACGGCCGGTATACGAGAAAATATAGTAAACCAATTAATCATCTCTCCTCAAGATGCCACATTTACTCAGATTTCTTATGAAAGTAGCAATTCTGAAATAGTACAAGTAACCAAAACCGGTACAGTAACTACAAAAGAGACAGAAGGACAAGCCACTATAACAGCCAAAAGTCTGTATCCAACAGGAGAAAATGCCATAATTGCATCCTATACAGTCAACGTTACCAACAACCATCCTGTAACTGAAATTCAATTAGGAACCGATGGAAAAATCGAAATAGAATATAAAGACATATACCGTCCCACTCCAATCATTTTACCAGAGAATGCAACTGTAAAAAAGGTAAAATATACCATTAAGGACAACGAGATAGTTAGTTTTTATCAAGACAATATCGTAGCACACAAAATAGGTGAAACGACCCTCACCGCTACTGCCCAAGACAATAGTGGAGTATCTGTTACAGTCCGATTAATAGTCAAAGACTTAGATCGTACCCCTTATGACGGATACCAGGATGGAACATTTATTCTGAACGAAGCTTGGTATGGACACGAAAACGGAGATATGAATTTTCTTACAAAAGATCAAGAATTAATGTATCGTGTTTATGAACGAGAAAACAAAGGAGAAGCTTTCGGTGCAACGTCATGTTACGGAATTGTTTATGGAGGTAATCTATATGTTACATCCAAACAAGAAGAAGATGCAGGCGATCCTAATCCCGGTGGTGGACGTTTAGTAATAATGGATGCCAAAACTTTGAAAAAAATAAAAGGATTCGAAACGATAGGTGGAGGCGATGGCCGTTCGATTGTTGGCGTAAATCCTAATAAAATATATCTTGGCACAACAAAAGGAGTTGTCGTTTTTGATGTCAAAAACATGAAAGTCGGGAACATTATCGAGGGAACTCAAGGTATTGACTTATATAATGGACAAATAGGAGACATGATAAAAGCTGGAAAATATGTGTTTGCAATCCAGCAAGACAAGGGAACAAATATCATCGATACAGAAACTGACCAACTTATAAAATGTATTGAAAATGTAAACATACAAGGTATCACACAGAGCTTCGACGGAAATGTTTGGTTAGCATCCAGTACAACCCTGGACTGTTTAAATCCAGAAACATTAGAAATTGAAGAAACATTAAATCTTCCTCAAGGTGCAGAAATCACTTGTTCATGGGGTGCATGGAGACCGACCCCATTCTGTGCAAGTCGTACAAAAAACAATCTCTACTGGAATGGTGGAAGTAACATAATGGAAGGAGGCTCAAACTATTATTGTTACGAAATAGGAACTGAAATTAACAATCTTAAGCCCTTATTTACAATCTCAGAACTTGAAGGATCGGCACCCGAGACGAAACAAACAACTTATGGAACCCTTCGGTATGATGATCGTACTGACGAATTATTGATAATGACAACTCAAAGCGGAGGTAGCACTAACTATGAACACAACTGGATACATATCGTAAATGGTACCAGTGGAGAATTGAAAAAGACACTCAAATTGAAACAATATTATTGGTTCCAAGCAATACCGATCTTCCCCGATAAATATGCACCAGAAATAAATAATTTGGAAGAATCATTATCACTAAAGATTAATGATGGAACCCAAAAAATAAATTTAGCAGGAAAAATTACAGATAAAGATAACTTGGCATATAACATTACCAAAACGTTGAAAAACATAGGCAATGAAACAATAGCCACAGCAACTTTAGAAAACAACTTATTGGTAATTACTCCTAAATCTGCTGGAGAAACTACTATAACATTAGCTGTCGAATCTAATGGTGTAATTACAGAGCAACCAATCCACATAACTGTATCCAAAGGTACCGGAATCAACGATATAGAAACACCAAAAGCCGTTTACAGTAAAGATAATCAAATCATAATATATGGATACGAAGGGTATCAGTTTGTCTTATATGATGAAAGTGGAAAAGCCGTAAGTACTTTTCAAAGCACAAACAAAAACTTTTCTATCAAACCAAATATTCCCAGCGGCTTGTATATTCTGAAAGGTAACAATGCGACTGAATGTATTAGTTATAAAGTAATGCTTTGATAAATTAAAGAAAAGTCTTTTTTAAATATAGAGTAAAAGCACCTATAATAAACAAAATACAGTAGAAATCCGGAATATAAGAGAACAATTTCAACGATTCATGAAATCCTCATATATTCCGGATAATTTTTCTTATAAAACAAGGGTAATATTAAAAATATTTACGCCAAGAACGAAATCAGCACTCCCGCAGCCACGGCCGAGCCGATAACCCCGGAAATATTACTTGCCATGCAATACTGCAACACATGATTTTTCGAATCGTACTTCAAAGCTATTTCATTTGCCACACGGCTGGCCATAGGTACGGCACTCAGTCCGGTAGCACCGATCAGCGGATTGATCTTTTTCTTGGAGAAGAGATTGAACAGCTTCACAAAAAGAATACCTCCGGCAATACTTAATGCAAAAGCAAGGAAGCCGCCCACTACGATACCGATTGTTGTCCAATTCAAGAAAGCCTCCGTAGTCATGGTTGCACCTACCGAGAGCCCGAGGAAAATGGTAGCTGCATTCATGATGCTATTAGAAGCGGCATCAAACAGACGGAACGTATTGCTACCGATCTCTTTCACCAGATTACCGAACATCAACATACCGATCAAAGGCACGGCACTCGGCACAAAAAGGGCAACAACCGTAGTCACCACAATCGGGAAAACAATCTTCAAAACGCGCAGATTCTTGATCTCAGTCTTCGAAGGATACTTCTTCTCCTCCTCCTTCATATTGATGCTCAACTCTTTCTTACTGCAAAGCAGACGGACTACCATCGGAATAATTACCGGTACCAAAGCCATATAAGAATATGCAGCAATAGCAATCGGCCCCAACAGATGCGGAGCTAACTTAATAGTGGTAAAGATAGCCGTAGGACCGTCAGCACCACCGATAATACCTAATGAAGCGGCTTCTTTGGGAGTAAATCCCATCAGGATAGCCACTAACAGCACTGTAAAGATGCCCAACTGAGCGGCTGCTCCGAATATAGAGAGATGCAGATTGCGCAACATCGGACCGAAATCGGTCAATGCACCTACACCCATAAAAATAATCGGCGGCAGAAAGCCGGTCTTTATCAACATATAATAGATGAAGTTCATCAATCCCAATTCATGGGCAATGTCGTGTAAGGGCATTTCCCAAATGCTCTTCATCACACCGTTCACCATCACCATACCGTTTTCGTCCGCTTGGATCACTCCCATATCACCGCCCGGAAAGTTGGCAAGCAACACACCGAAAGCGATGGGCACCAATAACAATGGTTCATACTGTTTCTTAATGCCCAGATAGAGCAGAACGAAAGCGATGGCGTACATTATCAGAAACTGCGGTTCGGCAATGATATTGCTGAAAGCAGTCATGTCGTATAAGTTCTCAAATATCTCGTTCATTATCCTATCTTCATTAATACATCATCTTCAGAAACAGTATCTCCCGGATTGACACAAATAGCTGTCACCGTGCCACCGAATTCCGCACGGATAGCATTGTAGGTCTTCATGGCTTCCACATAGCAGAGTACATCACCCTCTTTCACCGCATCACCTACTTTCAAAGCCGTCTCCTGTGCATTTTTCACCAAGAAGAATTTTCCTTCCAATGGAGAAAGTACATCTTTGCCCTCTCCTGCCGGAGCAGTGGCTGCCGGCGCAACAGGGAGTTCGGCATCACCGTAAGCCACCGTAACACGATAAGCTTGTCCGTCTACTTGTACGGTGAGAGTTTTCGGTTTGGCGTCTTCCAACGGAGATTTATCCCGTTCGGTACGACGCTTGGCAACATCTTCCAGGAAGTCTTCTTTCGCTTTGCCACTTTTATAAGCCTCGTATTGTGCAGGATGCATGGCATATTCAAAGAGTTCCTCATCGTCCTGCCCTGTCTCCCACTTCTGCTCTTTCATCAATTTACGATATTTATCGAGCGCATCGGGATAGTTATCCTGCGGATTGCCATCGAAGAACTTACGGCCTTCGCGTTCGGCTTTCTCGATAATTTCGGGAGCCAATTGCCCCGGCAGACGTCCTGCTTTACCCAAAATCATATCCCAGATATCATCGGCAATCATTCCCCAACGGTCTTTACCTTTCTCCATAGCGATCACGTTCATCATAGCCAGATTCTTGACGTATTGGCTGAACGGCGTCACCAAAGGAGGATAGCCCACACGGGGCCATACATAAGCCACTTCGTTGAACAGTTTGATAAGCAGTTGATCCTGCGTCATAAAGGGCAGATTGTGTTTCGCTTTGTATTTGTTGATAGACTCTAAATTAGTTTCCAAATCGGCCATAAGGCTGCCCATCATACCACCCGGGAGCCCAGGAGCAATCAGTAGAGAATTCATCAGGCGGTTCTTCGGACTGATGTAGAGACCGAGAAAATCGTCCATAAATTCCTGCACCAAAGCACGTACTTTCATGTAAGCCTCCATATTGATCTCCGGCACCTGGAATCCTGCATCTTTCAGCATGGCCTGCACACTGAGCAGATCGGCATGTCCGGTTCCCCACGAGAGGGGTTCCATCCCTACGTCGATATAGTCGCATCCGGCTTCACAGACTTCGAGAATGCTTGCCATATTGAAACCGGGCCCGGCATGGCTATGATACTGAATGGGGATTTCGGGATGCGCAGCCTTGATATTGGCTACTATTCTACCCAAAGAGACGGGACGACCGATGCCTGCCATATCCTTGATACAAATTTCATCGGCTCCCAATTTGATTAATTCCAAAGCCATGTTGGTGTAATACTCCACCGTGTGGATGGGGGAATGGGTAATGCAGAGCGAGCATTGCGAAATCATACCGGCATCGTGGGCGTAGGTAATAGAGGGAGCAATGTTGCGGACATCATTCAATCCGCAGAAAGTACGTGTGATGTCAGTACCCTGAGCTTTCTTTACCTTATAGAAGAGTTTACGCACATCGGCAGGAACAGGACTCATGCGAAGTCCGTTGAGAGCACGATCGAGCATATGAGTTTGTATACCGGCTTCGTGGAAAGGTTTTGTCCAGTCACGGACAGCACGATTGGGATTTTCACCAAATAAAAGATTTACTTGTTCAAAACCACCGCCATTGGTTTCAACACGGGCAAAACATCCCATTTCGATAATAGCAGGAGCTACTTTAACGAGCTGGTCTACACGGGGTACATACTTTCCGGCACTCTGCCACATGTCTCTGAAAACCAAGCTGAATTTGATTTCTTTTTTCATATTCCTAATTAGTTGTGTTTTACAATTTTTCTACTTTCGATACTTTACCCTTGCCTTGGGTTACTACATTGACGGCGGCAGTAATGGCAGCTAAGATATTACCGGGAATAGCCGCAGGAACGCGGGAAGCCTGTTTGGCAGGTACGACTTCTTCCGGAGCATATTTGTTGACCAACGAAATCAATAGTTTACCCAGATAAATGACGATAAGTAAAATTACAAACACAGTAGCCATACCGACTACCATCAGCAAAAACGCTGTTTCTAAGTTTTCCATATAATAAATTATTAGTTGTTTGATCGATTTTTCAAAAAATCGTTCGAAATTACCAATAAAAGAAGAAAAAATAAAGGAGGAAAAGAATAAAAAAAGCTAAATCGCAATTAGAAATAATGTGCCAATAAATAATGTGCCAATAGGACAATGTGCCAATGT
>CAJJNP010000172.1 GCA_905193145.1 uncultured Odoribacter sp.
CGCACCTGCTTTGGGAGCAGGGGGTCGTGGGTTCGAATCCCGCTACCCCGACAATATAAAAAACAGTTACATGAATTCATGTAGCTGTTTTTTTGTTATTACATTTTCAGATAGTATTCTTTTGTCAGGTCAATATATTCCCGGCTATATTCGTGTCGGGTCAGTTCAATTATCATGTTTTCTATTTGACACTTTTGGTCTTGAAAATTAAAGGTTATCAGACTACGTTTGGGGGAAAGTCCTGGTTTTGTTATTATATTCAGTTGTTTATAGGGATATAAGGAATAATTGAGGGCTATTTCTTTAACTCTATCTGAAACATCGGCAGGAACAATGACGGTGAATGCACCATCTGCTGAAAGAAGTTGCGATACTCCTTCTAATAATTCTTTGTAAGTAAGCTCATTGTCATGCCGTGCAGTATTTCGTTGTTGGTTAGGGCATTTTAGAGAGTCTGTAAAATAGGGAGGGTTGGAAACAATGACATCAAACTGTGCGGTAGAAGTATAATGTTTGAAATCGGCTTCTACTACTTCTATCCTATCCTGCCATGGAGAATGTGACACATTTTCTATGGCCTGTCTGACGGCGGAGCAATCTATTTCCAATGCAACGATAAAAGCTTTGCTGCGTTGGGCAAGCATTAAGGCAACTAAACCGGTGCCGGTTCCGATATCAAGTATTCTTTGTGCGCCATCAACATGAGGCCACGCTCCTAAAAGTACCCCATCTGTTCCTACTTTCATAGCACATTTGTCATGCCATACGGTAAATTGTTTGAATTGAAAATATGAATTCGCCATTTTAGTATGTATTGTGAGATTTGCCAAAAATAAATAATTTTTATGAGACAACGTTGGATAACTGTTATTATTTGGTATTGTTTTTGTGTTTTTATCGTACATGGGCTTTATTATTAATGAATAATCGTTTACCTTTGCAAACAATTTATGCCCATATAAATGACATAAACTAATTTAAAAGAAATGATGAAAGAAAAATATTTTATGGAAGATTCAGATGATAATGCCTTTTCACTGATTGCCGATTTTGAAGGGAATGAAGAACAGATGTTCGATGTGAAAACTAAATCAGGTGATACTCTTCCGGTCCTCCCCCTTCGTAATATGGTGCTGTTTCCCGGAGTATTTATGCCTGTTTCTGTAGGTAGAAAATCCTCGTTGAGATTGATACGTGAGGCTGAAAAGAAAGGTATGAATATAGCAGTAATCTGTCAGAAAGCTGCCCAAATAGACGAACCGCAATTTGAAGATTTACATACCATTGGTACCATTGGTAAAATTGTACGTATTCTGGAAATGCCGGATCAGACTACCACTGTGATTTTGCAGGGACTGAAACGGTTGGAATTGAAGAATATTACAGAAGTTTATCCGTATTTGAAAGGGCAGGTCGAAATTAAAGACGAAGAAATCCCGGATAAAACAGATAAGGAATTTCAAGCTTTGGTAGAAACTTGCAAAGATCTGACTATAAGATATATAAAGTCTTCGGATTCCTTACATCAAGATTCTGCATTTGCTATTAAGAATATTAATAATCATATGTTCTTGGTAGATTTTATTTGTACGAACCTACCTTTGAAGAAGGATGAAAAAATAGAGTTGTTACGTTACGATTCTCTAAGAGAACGTACATACCGTTTGCTGGAAATATTGAATAGGGAGGTACAGTTGGCTGAAATTAAAGCATCTATTCAGATGCGTGCCCGTGAAGATATTGATCAACAGCAGCGTGAATATTTCTTGCAACAACAGATCAAGACCATTCAAGACGAATTGGGTGGCAGTGGTCAGGAACAGGAAATAGAAGAAATGCGAAATAAGTCGTATAGGATGAAATGGGGTGAGGAAATACAGGCGATTTTCTTGAAAGAACTGGCTAAACTGGAACGTTCTCATCCGCAATCTCCTGATTATAGTGTGCAGTTGAATTATTTGCAGACAATGCTTAGTTTGCCTTGGGGGATTTATACGACAGATAATTTGAATCTGAAGAATGCCGAGAAGACCTTGAATAAAGATCATTATGGTTTGGAAAAAGTAAAAGAACGTATTCTTGAGCATTTGGCTGTCCTTAAGTTGAAGGGCGATATGAAGTCACCTATTATCTGTTTATATGGCCCTCCGGGAGTCGGCAAAACTTCTTTGGGAAAATCGATTGCTGCTGCTTTGAAGCGGAAATATATTCGTATGTCTTTGGGTGGAGTGCACGATGAAGCCGAAATTCGTGGACATCGTAAAACCTACATCGGTGCTATGCCGGGACGAATCATCAAAAGCCTGGTAAAAGCCGGTTCTTCGAATCCTGTGTTTATCTTGGATGAGATTGATAAAGTCAGTGCAGACCGCCAGGGGGATCCGTCATCTGCTTTATTGGAAGTGCTTGATCCGGAACAAAATACTGCATTTCATGATAATTTTTTGGATGTGGATTATGATTTGTCAAGAGTGATGTTTATTGCTACGGCTAATAATCTGAATACAATTCCCGGGCCGTTGTTGGATCGTATGGAGTTGATTGAAGTTAGCGGCTATATCACGGAGGAGAAAGTTGAGATTGCCCGTAAGCATTTGGTTCCAAAAGAATTGGAAGCAAATGGAATGAAGAAGACGGATATTAAGATTCCGAAGGATACTTTGGAAGCCATTATTGAATCATATACTCGCGAAAGCGGTGTGCGTGAGCTGGAGAAGAAGATAGGTAAGATCTTGCGTAAATCAGCACGCCAGTATGCTACTGATGGTTATTTTGCAAAAACGGAAATTAAACCGGCCGATTTATATGATTTTCTTGGAGCGCCTGAATATACACGTGATAAATACCAGGGAAATGATTATGCAGGTGTTGTGACAGGTTTGGCATGGACTGCTGTTGGGGGCGAAATTCTGTTTGTCGAGACCAGTTTAAGCCGTGGTAAAGGTGGTCGTTTGACGTTGACGGGTAATCTGGGTGATGTGATGAAAGAATCTGCAATGTTGGCACTGGAGTATATTAAAGCGCATGCTTCATTGTTGAACTTGGATGAAGAAATATTCGACAATTGGAACATACATATTCATGTTCCGGAAGGTGCTATTCCGAAAGATGGCCCTTCGGCGGGTATAACAATGGCTACCTCGTTGGCTTCGGCTTTGACGCAACGTAAGGTGAAGGCTAATCTGGCAATGACCGGAGAGATAACTCTTCGTGGGAAAGTGCTTCCTGTAGGTGGAATTAAAGAAAAAATCCTTGCTGCCAAGCGTGCAGGAATTAAGGAGATTATTATGAGTGCTGAAAATAAGAAAAACATAGATGAAATTCAGGATATTTATTTGAAAGGCTTGACTTTCCACTATGTTACTGATGTGAAAGAAGTATTTACTATCGCATTGACTGATGAGAAAGTAACTGATGCTATTGATTTATCTGTAAAGAAAGCCAGCCAGGAATGACATTTGAATTACAATATACAGACGCAAAAAGTAATGCCCGTGCAGGTTTGATTACAACGGACCACGGGCAGATACAAACTCCTATATTTATGCCTGTGGGTACTCTTGGTACAGTGAAAGGAGTACATTTGACGGAGTTGAAAGAGGATATTCAGGCACAGATCATATTAGGTAATACTTATCATCTCTATTTGCGCCCGGGATTGGATGTCATTGAAAGAGCCGGCGGATTGCATAAATTCAATGGGTTTGATCGTCCGATGCTGACCGATAGCGGTGGATTTCAGGTTTTCTCATTAGCCGGTATTCGCAAATTGCGTGAAGAAGGTGCCGAATTCCGTTCGCACATCGATGGTAGTAAACATATTTTCACTCCTGAAAAGGTGATGGATATTGAGCGTACGATTGGTGCGGATATTATGATGGCATTTGATGAATGTCCTCCGGGAGACTCTGATTATGCATATGCCAAAAAGTCATTAGGACTGACACATCGCTGGCTTGATAGATGCATTCAGCGATTCAATGAAACAGAGCCCAAATATGGTTATAACCAATCTCTTTTTCCAATTGTGCAGGGATGTGTATATACTGATCTGAGAAAACAATCAGCGGAGTTTGTTGCTTCCAAGAATGCAGACGGAAATGCAATTGGTGGTTTGGCTGTGGGTGAACCGGTAGATAAGATGTATGAAATGATCGAGGTAGTGAATGATATTCTGCCGAAAGACAAGCCACGTTATTTAATGGGAGTCGGTACACCGGTTAATATTCTCGAAGGTATTGAGCGAGGAGTCGATATGTTTGATTGTGTGATGCCTACACGTAACGGGCGTAACGGAATGTTGTTCACGAAAGACGGCATTATGAATA
Source organism: uncultured Odoribacter sp. (assembly GCA_905193145.1). The sequence goes on from CAJJNP010000172.1 coordinate 4,329, forward strand.
TGCGTAATAAAAAATGGGAGACGGACTTCTCCCCTATTGAAGCCGATGGTGCTTCTTGTGTAGATACCTTGTATAGTAAAGCGTATTTACGCCATCTGTTTCATGCACAGGAGTTGCTGGCTATGCAGATTGCTTCTATTCATAATCTGGCTTTTTATCTTTGGCTGGTAGGTGAAGCGCGCAAACACATTATTGCAGGAGATTTTTCTACTTGGAAGCCAATGATGGTAAAAAGAGTGTCAACAAGATTATAAATTAAATGAAAAGCAATCGATTTATCAAACTGCTGGACTGGTATATCATCAAGAAATTCTTGGGGACGTACGTGTTTGCCATTGCATTGATCATCTCCATCGCTGTGGTGTTCGATTTCAATGAGAAGATGGATAAGTTTATGGAACGTGAAGCTCCGTGGTCAGCGATCGTTTTTGATTATTACATGAACTTTATTCCCTATTTTGCGAATTTGTTCAGTCCGTTGTTTGTGTTTATTGCTGTCATTTTCTTTACATCAAAATTAGCGGAGAACTCGGAAATTATTGCTATGTTCTCTACGGGAATGAGCTTTAAACGTTTGATGCGCCCTTATATGATTTCTGCAGCGGTTATTGCTGTTGCCACTTTTATGTTAGGGTCCTACGTTATTCCGAAAGGTAGTGTGACTCGTTTGAATTTTGAGGATAGATATGTTAAATCTAAGAAGAAAGGGAGCGCAACGAATGTACAACTTGAAGTGGATAGTGGTGTAATTGCTTATATCGATCGGTATCAAGATTATAATAAAACCGGTAATCGATTCTCTCTTGACAAGTTTGTTGATAAAAAGTTGGTATCTCACCTAACGGCTCGTCGGATTGTTTATGATACGACTACTGTGAATAAATGGACGATTCATGACTACATGATACGTGAGTTGGATGGATTAAAGGAGAATATTATCAAGGGAGACAGGCTCGATACTATCATCAATATGGATCCGACGGACTTTCTTATTATGAAGAATCAGCAGGAAATGCTTACCAGCCCTCAATTGAGCGAATATATTGATAAGCAGCGTCGGCGTGGGTTTGCTAATATCAAAGAGTTTGAGATTGAATATCATAAACGCATTGCGATGTCTTTCGCTTCATTTATTCTTACCGTGATTGGACTATCGCTTTCGTCAAAGAAAACGAAAGGAGGAATGGGACTTCATCTGGGAATTGGATTGGCATTGAGTTTTTCATATATTCTTTTCCAGACTATTACTTCTACATTTGCGGTGAATGGCAATGTGCCTCCTGTCGTTGCTGTCTGGATACCCAATATACTATATGCGTTTATCGCATTCTATTTATATAAGAAAGCACCCAAATAGAATCAGAAAACTCTTACCGGGTGAGGTAAAGAAAAAGTCCCGCTTACTATTAAAAGTTAGCGGGACTCTTTTTGTTGTATTCATTTCCTCTTTTGTCTGTTTCCGGCCCTTTTGATATATCCGGAAAATTCCCCTTCCTCCCTGCGTTTTAATAATGTAGATTTTATCCTAATTCTTTTACGCGGGCAGAAAGTTCTGCAGCAGAGATGTTTTTGGCTATGATAACACCATTTCCATCCAATAAATAGTTAGTGAAACCCCGGTTCAAACGGTATTTTTTAAATAAGCCGGAATCTTCGCCTTTAGTTTCCACGAAACAGGTGGGCGTAACTATTTGGTCCTTACGAATAGTTTCCTCGAATACCGATCGGTATTCATCAAATGATATAGAAACCATTTTCACATTTGGGGCATCAGACCGGAGTGCGTTATTTAAACTAACGTTTTGCATCCGTGACTGTGCATCGTAACTTGCCCAAAAACTAAGCAATACATAACGGCCTTTGAAATCGGCCAGTTTAAGAGGGTATTGCTCCCCTGATGTAGATTCGATTCGAAAATCCGGGGCTACATCTCCCACGCTTAAGCCTCCTGTTGGTTTATCTTTTTCAACGAAAGCGGTCAAGGAACAAATTAGTAATACAACAAAAATCCATTTTACATGTCTCATGTAATTCGGTTTTGGTTAATACTATTCGGGACTGTCCTTAAACAGTGGTTTCT
>CAJJNP010000173.1 GCA_905193145.1 uncultured Odoribacter sp.
AATATTCATTTAAGTATGTAGAATATCTTTTTTTAAAAAGAATGAGATTTTATTATAATAAACTGATTCTTATTATATTAATAATATAACAAATTTTATATTAAGGATTTATTTTTATGATACAAAAGCATATACTTTCTTTTTCCTTTTTTTTATTGTAGTTTTTAACTACTTTTGCCTGTCTTGATTAATTTTAGTAACATTCTAAACTATTATTTGTATAAACCATGAAAAAGAATTTACGTCTTTGCTTTTCTCTTTTATCGTTTTTATTGATGGGAGGAGGTATGCATGCTCAAAATGCGCATAAACCTTTTGATGTTGATTTATGGCAAGGAGGAATGCCTAATACTAACGGTAGAGACAGTGCGCCTTTTGACGAATCGAAAGGCAATTTTAAACCGTCGATTCGTGTATTTCTTCCTGCTCCGGAATTATCTACCGGTCGTGTGATTGTAGTTTGTCCGGGTGGGGGATACAGTGGTCTTGCATATCATCATGAAGGTTACGATTGGGCACCTTATTTTAATAAGCAAGGTATCGCTTTAGTAGTTTTGAAATACCGTATGCCGAAAGGCGGATATAAAGAAGTACCTTTTTCTGATGCTGAGGAAGCTTTAAGGGTAGTAAGGGATAGTGCTGACATCTGGAATATAAATCCGAATGATGTTGGTATAATGGGATTTTCTGCCGGTGGACATCTTGCTTCCACTATAGCAACGCATTCTGCGTTTGACGTACGTCCTAATTTCCAGATTTTATTTTATCCGGTTATTACGATGGATAAAAAGTATACCCATATGGGCTCGCATAATAACCTTTTAGGAAGCGATGCTTCTGCTGAGCTGGAAGAACGATATTCTAATGAAAAACAGGTAACAAAGGATACGCCACGGGCATTTATTGTATATAGTGATGATGATAAGTCAGTGCCTCCGGCAAACGGAGTGAATTATTATTTGGCTTTGAATGCGAACGGTGTGCCAACTACATTGCATGTATATCCTTCCGGTGGTCATGGATGGGGAATACGAGAGAGTTTTCTATACAAAAATTTAATGTTGGATGAGCTTTCTGCTTGGCTGAATACTTTCAAGTCTGAGTATAAGACTGTAAAATAATTAAATAAATGCACAATTATGATACAAATAATGAAGTTGAACGGAACGGATAAGCAATTGTATAAGCTTGTAGCCCCGTTGGTTATGGATCCGGAAGTACTGAAAATGAATAATAATTATCCTTTTAAAACAACGGATAAGTTTGTCTGGTTTGTTGCTGTAAGCGGGAAAAAAGTGGTTGGTTTTATCCCGATAGAACAAAGAGGAAATGTTGCTATAATCAATAATTATTATATAGATAAAGACCAGGAAGAGGCTTTTTCTTTTTTACTTATCGATGTGGTTTCTGCTTTTGCCGGTGAAAAGTCCCTTGCGGCTGTTGTTCAGACCGAGCACCAAGAGACGTTTGAGAAACAGGGATTCACTGTTGAGAAAGTTTGGAAACGCTATGTAAAGATGTGGAGGGATGAATGAAAAAGGAAATTGTTACTAAAAATGTGTATGACTTGGCGCAAGAGCGTTTGCGTATGATTTTTAATGAATTCGATAATGTGTATATTTCTTTTTCGGGAGGAAAGGATAGCGGTGTACTTTTGAATTTATGTATTGACTATATAAGGCGTAATAATTTGAATATACGCTTAGGTGTGTTTCATATGGATTATGAGATACAGTATAAGATGACTATCGACTATGTAGACCGCATGCTTGAAGCCAATAAGGATATTCTTGATGTGTATCGTGTGTGCGTTCCTTTCCGTGTGGCAACTTGTACCTCCATGTACCAATCTTTTTGGCGTCCATGGGAGAAGGGAAAGAAAAATCTTTGGGTACGTCCTATGCCCAAAGATGCTATGACTGAAGAACATTTTCCTTTTTATAATGCTCAAATGTGGGATTATGAATTTCAGATGCGTTTTGCCAAATGGATACACGATAAGAAAGACGCAGTACGTACTTGTTGTCTTATCGGCATACGAACTCAGGAAAGTTTTAACCGTTGGAGGTGTATTTATCTGAATCGTAAATATCAGATGTACCATACCTATCGATGGACTTCAAAGGTGGCAAACGATGTTTATAATGCTTATCCCATTTTTGATTGGAAAACGACGGATGTATGGACAGCTAATGGCAAATTCCGTTGGGATTACAATATATTGTATGATCTGTATTACAGGGCGGGCGTAAATTTGGAACGTCAGCGTGTAGCGAGCCCTTTTATTGGGGAGGCCATCGAAAGTTTATCTCTTTACCGGGCTATCGATCCTAATACTTGGGGGAAGATGGTAGGACGTGTAAATGGAGTTAACTTTACAGGTATGTATGGTGGAACGCATGCTATGGGCTGGCAATCTATTAAATTGCCTGAAGGCTACACTTGGAGAGAGTTCATGTATTTCCTGTTATCTACATTACCGGAACGTGCGCGGAAAGGATATCTTAGAAAATTGTCTGTCAGTGTTAACTTCTGGCGGACGAAAGGCGGTTGTTTAAATGATAATACAATACAGAAACTGATTGCTGCAAAGGTACCTATAATTGTGATGGATAATAGCAATTATAAAACATCGAAGAAGCCTGTGCGTATGGAGTATCAGGATGATATCAATATTGCTGAATTTAAAGAAATACCGACTTATAAGCGTATGTGCATTTGTATTCTTAAAAATGATCATGCGTGCAAGTATATGGGATTTTCGCCGACGAAGGAAGAGATAAGTAAGAGGAGTCAAATAATGGAACAATATAAAAATATTCTGCAATGAGTAATAAAAAGAGTCCGGTGTACGATGTGAAGGCTGTACCTGTAGAGAAGGTGGTGGCCAATGATTATAATCCAAATATAGTTGCTCCTCCTGAAATGAAATTGTTGGAGTTGTCAATTTGGGAAGATGGATTTACGATGCCTTGCGTGTGCTATTATGATAAGGAGAAAGATTTGTATATCTTGGTGGACGGTTTTCACCGGTATTCGGTATTGAAAACTTCCAAGCGTATTTATCAGCGTGAAAATGGCTTATTGCCAATTGTAGTTATTGATAAAGATTTGTCCAACCGAATGAGCTCCACTATCCGTCACAACCGTGCGCGTGGAACCCACAACATTGAATTGATGTGCCATATTGTTGCTGAATTAGATAAGGCCGGTATGTCCGATCAATGGATAATGAAGAATATAGGGATGGATAGGGATGAATTGTTGCGTCTGAAACAGATTTCGGGATTAGCGGATTTATTTGCGAATCGCGAATTTAGTATTCCGGAAAAGGAATCGCCAGTTGATGCCAAGGCAACTACGGTTGTGTAGGATTTCGTATAAATAATAGTTTGAGCGGAGCCCTGTATTGTCAAAAATGCGGGGCTTTGTTTTGAATAATGAAATTTGATATTGTTTTATTTATCTGAGTGCGGCTTTTTATCATTGATTGCTCTTTGTTGTTCGTAATTAGCGCATCACTTTCTCGTTTTTCCTCGATGAAAGAACAAGAACAGGTTTTAAAGTTCAACGGAATATTCGATATTTGTAATACATAAATATTAGTAACATAAAGAAACACGAATGTCCTAAACAAGTGTACTGTTTTGAGTGTTATGGGCATATTGATTATAGACAACCAGTTAATAGTTATATAGAGGCCCGACAGAGGTTTTGTATTCTGATCGGCAAAAGTATGAGACAGTCGTTTGATGCTGTTTTGTTTTAGATGCAGATTCCGCAGGCTATATGGATTTTGATAGAAAAATTAATATAGTCTGTGGATTTTGTTGTTTATACCACACATATGTAATATAATAATATCGGATAAAATTTACACACGAATTGGAGAGGGTATGAAAAAAAAGAGGAAGAGAGTTGCATCACTGCACCTCTCTTCCTACATCACTGAATAGAGAATTACGGAGAATTATAATTGTTCAATAATATTTTTTTGTTCTTCCATGAACGTGATACGCTGTACTTCTCCGCTTTCGGAGATAAGGGTTGAATGTCGTTTTAGCGATTGTATCCAGTTTTTTTGCAAAGTACATATTTGTGAATTTTGCGAGTCCATTGAGTTGATTGAATATACTCTAAATAGACTGATTTGGAAATCTCCTTTTTCAATGTAAGTATATGTTGCTTCAAAATTGATATTCGACAGATAGATGGCTACCTTATTGCCGTTGCTAAACTCACCTTTTACCGACATTTGCTCAAATTCGTGAAGCAGTGAGAGAAGCTCGTTCTTTAATTCTTTTACATCGTCTGCAGAAATCAAATTTAGCCCGGCAAAGTATCTTATTTCTTTTATAAAAGAAGAAAATATGTTGCTATCCCATATGAAACAAGTCTTTTTACACTGTTTTACTGTTTCATTCAACTTCTTGTGTACGGTTACCACTTTTTCCGGAACTTGCATTTCGGCCAAGGAATGGGGCGTTTTTATTTTCCCGTTTTGATATACCCATCGGCATAAGCGGAACTTGGACAGATGTTCATATGAAGAATAAAGAGTGAAAGGAATAACATTAGCGGCCGTATATATGTTGGTACTGTCATCGTTTTTTACATAATTGAAAATTCTCAGATAGCGTTCCAGTATTTCGTAATAACTATCTATCGGATCCGGTGAATTCTGTAGATTCAAATCGAATGTTGCCCGGTTGGATAAATGGTTACCTACTATCTGGTCAATGGATATGCCTAATTTATGAGAAATCAATGCTACTTCGTCAAAAGTGAAGGCGACTTCTCCGCGAAGCCTGCGATATACGGCTTCTTTTCCCATACATAGTGTGTTGGTCAAGAAATTGGCAAGTGTTTCTTTGGGAGCGATACGCTCTCTCATTTCATTGATGAGTTCCGTTACTATACTGTTCTTCATGTGTTCCTTTCTTATTCGTTATATTACGTTTGTAGTATAAAATATAGAGTGATCTATTATTTTATGCAAATATAAAGCTTCCTATCAAGAATTTAGTACGGTATGCAATGTAATGGAGTAGTGATTTATTTCTGATTCAGTGGTTTATGGAAATGTTATTTGTTGAAAATGAAATAAATCCGATAGGTATATTTGAAGTTTTCGTTTTCTGCAAATACACATACCGGACCTTTTAAAAATCATTGATTTACTGTATATTATAATGTGTCGATAATCTCTCTTTGTTCTTTGAAAAATTGTATGCGTTGCATTTCTCCACTTTCAGAAATCAGGGTAGAGAACTTTTTCAACGACTGAATCCATTCTTTCAGACTTTTGTGCATTTCCACATCTTGGGATGTGATGGAATTGATAGCATAAATTCTGATCATGCTCAATTGGAGATTACTGCTTTCAATATAGCTGTATGTTGTCTCAAAATTAATATTAGAGATGTATATATTGACTTTATTTCCACTATCGACTTTACCTTTTCTGGCCAATGATTCCAATTCGTTCAGTAGGAGTAGCAGATCTTCTTTGATTTTTTGTTTGTCTTCATCGGTTAAAAGATGGATACTTGAGAAATACTCCACATCGTTCACCATATGTGCAAAAATACGGTTATCCCATATATAGCTTGTGGTATGGATGTGCTCTGCGGCATTCACGAATTCTTTTTGAATATCTTGAAGTTTGGCAGGAATTTCCAGTTCATCAAAATGTTTGCATTTAATGTTCTCGTTCTGATACATCCATTTGAATAAACGGAATTTTGATAATATGTCATGTTTCAGATATAATGTTTGAGGAAGCATGTTAGAAGATGTAGCCAGTTCGGATGTCACGTCGTCTCCCATGTTTTTCAATAAACCGATGTATTTGTTGATAATCTCGTAATATGTTTCGAATGGATCGTCATGGTGTACTACATTCATGTCGAATACTGCATTGTCTTTGAAACTGATACCTACTATCTTATCGAGTGATACTCCCAATTTTCTGGAGATAATTGCGGCTTCTGTCAATGTGAATGGTACTTCTCCGCGCAATCGCCGGTATACTGCTTCTCTTCCGATGAACAAAATATCTATTAGCACGTTTGCTAAATTGCTGTTTGCCGGTATTTTCTCTTTAATGGCTTCTATGAGACCTGTATTTAATTCGTTTGTTATCATAATCATGTCCTTTTTCTTATATAAACAAATAAAAGAGGGGGATGTTTCTGAAATCGCAACTATTTTCATTTTCAAGATTGCTTAAAGGTGGATATTTACTTGTTTAGGGAGGTGATTTTCATTTAGTGTGCCAAGTGAAAGTAAGGAATAAATTTGGAGCCATAAT
>CAJJNP010000174.1 GCA_905193145.1 uncultured Odoribacter sp.
AAATAAGGGCCATATGGTTTCCCGTCATACTTCCCCGTATTCTTCCCAATAACGGTTTGTTTACGCACACTACCAACCTGTGTCAATTCCGGATATTTTTTTATCTCAATACGCCATCCTTGGTCTTCTGTCAAATGCCAGTGAAAAACACTCAATTTATGCAAAGCAAGAATATCAATATAATTTTTCACCTCTTCTACTGTAAAAAAATGCCGGCATACATCCAACATACCTCCTCTATAAGCAAAGCGCGGTTCATCTTGAATTTTCACATTCTGAATACGAATCTTACTCATTTGCTCACCTTTTTCAATTCCTACAGGCATCATCTGTCGCAAGCTTTGAAGAGCATAAAAAACCGCTTTTGAACTTCCGCCCTTAACATCAACAGACTTATCTGTTACGATCAATTCATAGGCATCTGTTTTCATAGAGGCATCAACGATGATGTTCACTGCATCCTTTTTTACTTCACCACTTTTGATTTCCAATGCACTACCTAACGATTTTTCAACCAACTTGCTCAAAAAAGTACACGCCGGCTGCAAATCATCTGCACCCTTTACTACATTGATTACAGTTTTCGGAGTTAAAGAAAAACCGCCATCAACAACTTCTAACTGTTGTGGTTGCGGAATTATATTCACGGCCTGATTCGGCTCCTTAGCACACCCGCCCAATAAAAAGCCCAGTGCTACCAATAAAATAAAATTGACTTTCTTCATATATATATATTTAATACTACTGCTAATATAAATTAAAATTTACAATCTTACAAACACCTAAATGCAATCTCTTTATTTTACACAACTAGTCAGCAAGTTACACTTACCTACCGGACGGATACGCAGCCATTGGGCTGTAGCCGGCAATAATACCGTTTCACCTTGATGCATTACAAACTCATCTCCACTATCAGTCATAAATGTTGCCTGACCAGACATACATATCAGTACAACAAAAGAATCCAGTGCAGAATAATCCAATGTAAACTCTTGAGTCAATTCATAAAGAGATGTCGTAAAATAAGGACAACTTACCAATTCAACCTCTTGATTCTCTCTAGCAATATAATGAGTGCGATAATCGGATTCTACAGTATAATCTATAGCTTCTTTTGCAAGTTCAGTATGCAATTCCCGAGTATTCCCATTTGCATCCCGACGTTTAAAGTCATAAATCCGATAAGTTATATCCGACGTTTGCTGAATCTCTGCTATAAATGCTCCAGCGCCTATACTATGCACACGGCCTGCCGGCAAAAAGAACACATCACCAGGCTGAATAAGATAATCTGTCAGCAAATCAGTAATCGTATCATCGTTCACACTCGCTTCATACTCTGCCGGAGTCACCTGCTTTGCAAATCCTGAACGCAAGTGAGCCCCCTCATCCGCAGACACAACATACCACATTTCAGTTTTACCCTTAGATTGGTGGCGTTCCCAAGCCAATTTATCATTGGGATGCACTTGAATAGACAAATCCTGGCGGGCATCGATAAACTTTATCAACAAAGGGAATTCCTGACCAAAACGTTCATAATTCTTCACACCCAATAAATTCGCCCCCTCTTGAGCAATCAAATCCGGAAGAGTCAGTCCTGCATATTTACCATTAACAATGACAGATTCATTTCCTTTCACACCAGATAGTTCCCAACTCTCCCCCACTTGCTTCTGCGTATCAACAAGCTGTTTATACGGAATAATTCTCTCTCCTCCCCAAATTGTAGACTTTAATATAGGTTTAAATTTCAACGGATACATACTCATTTACTTACTATTTTCTTGAACATCCAACTGCCTCAAAGCAAACGCATAAGCACCAACAGAGATTGCCTGATTGGCACCTAATTTTGATATCATCACTCCAACTCTTTTTTGCGGATCATATGTCACAAAATGTTCTGTACCATAAACCTTCAAAGCACGTTGCTCACCCTTAGCAAAAGCTTTAAATTCCTCCTCATCATCCAAATCATACACCTTCATCTGCACACGATTCAGTTCATCTCCTTGCAAAGTATGAATTTTAACTCGCATTTCCTTCAATAGACTGGGCATAATATACTTGTGTGCAGCAGTAATACCACCACCAATAACAACCAATCCATCTGTCAAAGTCACAGCTGTTGCCATTGCGTCACCGGCTATTTCTCCAAATTCAGCAAAAGCACGTTTAGCAGCTTCGACATTACCCGGAAGTCTACCTTCTGCAATTTCAAATAAATCTTTAGGCTCAAATTGATGATTTAACTCTCCTGATTCTTCTGCATAAACTCGTTTAACAGCACGGATAGCTACTCCATCCTCCACTATAATGTCAGGCATTTTTTTATGTGGAAGACAGAAAGTTTCTACGCATGAATTATCACCCCGATTCAAACTATTATCCACCACAACACCTATTCCAAAACCTGTTCCAAAAGTATAACCAATTAAATTCTTATAACGCTTAGAACTTCCATAAGCTTCCAATTTGGCATTCACATCTGGAAGAGCTCCACCCAAAGCTTCGCCATAAGCAAACAAATCACCGTCATTATTGATAAAAACGGGGATTCCAAAAGTATGCTCCAAAAAAGGTCCTAATGCAACTCCATCGCGGAAAGATGGGAAATTAGGCAAATATCCACCAATAATACCATGAGGATAATCTGCTGGGCCAGGAAAAGCAAAACTAATAGCAACCGGTTTTTCTTTCAGCTGATCAATAATCATTTGAAAACCCTTTACCATTGTTGAAAGACAATGGTCCAAATCATCTGCATGCGATGGCAAAGTAATCGGTTCTACAATAAATTTATTGGCCTGCATAGCGCCAAATACCAGATTAGTTCCCCCAGCATCTAATGTAATAACTATACGATTATCATATCTATACATAAGGCTATTATTTTTGTGCTTTAAAACTATAAGAACAGAAAATCAAATAAATGGCACATACTGCCAATACAAGCAATGAACCTATCTGCGAATCCATTTTTTCAGTCAAAAATCCCATCAAAGGAGGAATGATTGCACCACCAAAAATACCTGTAATCATCAAACCAGAAATTTCATTAGCTTTATCAGGACGGCAGCGTAAAGCCAAAGAATAGACGATTGAGAACACGCATGACAAAGTAAATGCAAATACTCCGACTCCGATTAATATCAACATAGAAGAATGAGCAGAATAAAGTGCGCCTAAAGATGCCAGCATAATCAACAAATTCACTCTCAAATACTTCACATCAGAAAGTCTGGCCAACAGAAAAGCTCCAATAAACGCCCCGACTGTACGGCAAAAGAAATAAACACTTGCACCAAGACTAGCATCTGTTTCTATCATATTGCAACGTTCCATCAACAATTTCGGAGTTAAAGTATTCATACCAACATCCAAACCAACAGCACAAAGAATACCGACAAACAACAATAAAATAGATTTGTCACCCAACAAAGCAAACGTAGCTTTCATTGAACTACCTTTTTCCACTGCAATTTCTTCTTTCGGAATAGCAACCATCATCAACCAAAGCGAAGAGAGCAGAGTAATGACTGCAAAAATCGGGAAAAGATACTGCCAATTTCCACAAACATTCACGGCCAACACTGCAATAATCGGCCCCATAAAAGACGAAACCGCCTTGATTACCTGACCTGCAGTAAGCGAACTTGTCAAAGAATTACCCGACACAACATTTGTCAACAAAGGATTCAGTGATACTTGCAGAATAGTATTACCTATTCCCAATAACGCAAATGCCACCATACAAGTCACCAAACTGTAAGAAAAGAAAGGGATCAACATACCGATAATAGTTACCAAGTTACTGATTTGCACGGTACGTTTACGTCCAATTCGATTCATTCCCAATGCTACCGGAACTGATAACAGTAAAAACCAGAAAAACACCATAGAAGGAATAAAACCGGCAACCGTTTCACTCAGGTTAAAATCAATTTTCACATATGTAGTTGATATTCCAACCACATCACAAAACCCCATCACAAAAAAGCTGAAGAGGACAGGCAATACTTTTGCCACAGAAGTTGTAGTATTTTTTGTCATTAGATATAAGATTATATTATATTAATGGCAAAGATACAATAAAATCATCACTAACGTAACATATCAAGCTAACCATTCCCTATTCTTCATCAGACAAACTGAAATCTTTATCTGCAAACAGCTCTGCTAAACCGGAAACCTGTTTCAAACGTAACAGCTCATCTTTATCCATTCCGATGTTGCGCAATATCCACTGATCCGACATACCTGCTTTCGTCAACTCCGAAACAATATGGCTCATCAATTCCACATTATGCGTTCCGCGTGCACGATTATGACGAATAGTGGAAGCCATACGATTAGACATATCTTTTTCTATAACCGCAACCGGCAACATCCCCTTTTCTCGTTCATAAATTCTTCTTGAAGTTTTCAACACCAAATATCGATGGTAACCATCAACAAGTTCATACTCATCTTTTTCCGGTCTGTAATAACACACACAAGGCATGGTATATCCATCTTCCCAAATTGAAAGCTCCAATAATTTCATCTCAGGTGGGGCTATAATATTAGGATTATAATCATTAGCTACCACTTTTTCTACCGGTACGGCTATTATATTATAAACCGGACTTTTATATTCGTTCATATTTCACAATTTATATTTTTGCATCACTCTTTCACGCCTCTCTTTTTCCTCTTTTGTTGGGGCAAATCCCATATATTTACACGTATGATCGTTCTTTAAAATACAGATACATATACGTTTAAAGGTCGGCAATTCCTTAAATTCAGGCAAATCAATATCATCCATATATTCCATACGAACAGGCTTTTTAGTAGTTTTATAATTACTTTTTTCACCCACTAAAATAGGGATGCCTGCAGCTCGCAACTTTTCAATGGTTTCATCCGAAAGACAACCGCCCTTTTCTTTCCAAAAAAGCATGCTGACAGCTAACTTATTTTGATAATTTTGACGAGTTTTCTCAGGCAAGGTATCCAATAAAAATTTCATATAAGCAGACCAAGTATATCCTTTGGGTAAAACTACATGCTGTCGCCAACCGACAGCAGATGTCTGCGAATATAAAGCTGTAAAATTCACACCATTCACTCTATCGATCATCTTTCCCCACATATCCGGATCTATTGCCCGATAAAGTTTTAGGCTACTCCTAGCTTCCGATATAAAAGGACTTGCCACTCGCTGTTTTTCCAATGGCACGCCGACTTGATAATACAAGTCATATAAATGATTATAAGGCCAATGAAATTTTCCATTTGCCACCCAAATATCTGTAGTCTGCCAATCGAAAATAGGGTAAGCATTATAAACACCTTTCGTGATTCTAAGAGTCCATTTTAGCCCTCTATAACGAAACGAATTCTTATAATTTAACGTTCTCCAACGATTCAGACTCTCCTGAGTCCTGATTCCCACCAGACAACAAGTACGTTTGGCTTTTTTTTTCTGGTGTAGCCATTTCGCAAAAGAGCGCTGAAAATCGTAATCCCACATACAACGACTAAAAAAAGGGAAATCATGATAAGTTAAGCAATTTGCCGGCATATCACGCACCCAACATTCCCTCAACTCGTCGTCCCAAGGACGCCAAAAACGCTGATACATAGATGTACAAGTCGCCACCTTAAAAGGGACACAAACCCGATATACCTCTAAAATATCGCTATTAGAATCCAATACTTGATCCACATATTTAATAGTTTCATTATACTGCACCTCATAGTCCATGTGAAATACCCCTAACTTGCGTCCAGGATAATACTTACGGATAAATTCTATACATAAAAACAACAAAGCACTACTGTCTTTCCCTCCTGAAAAGGAAACGTACACATTGTCAAAAGAACTGAATATTTTTGCCAATCGCAACTGGACTTGTTCATAAACATTCAATCTTTCTACTTTTGGTCCTGCCATTTCATCTTTACATACAATTTCCATCTTCTGATAATATCAAAATTATTCCTTTGGAAAACATCTATATCACGACTCAACACAACAGCCTCCAAATTCAATGCCTCTTCATTTGCTTGTATAACAGCCTTAATCAAGCTGTCTAACACCTGCTCATTTCCCCCATATACATAATAATTATTGAGTATCATACTATTATTTCTCAACTCCACCGGCATAAAACCTACCACATTTCCTTTTGCCGAAGCTACAAACCATCTGTAATTTTCAGAAGTTTTAAAAGGATAGTTATTGTTTTCCTTCAATATTGTAGGGTCCATAACCAGACGAGCGACCTTTTGATAAAGTTTCTCATCATCGCCT
>CAJJNP010000175.1 GCA_905193145.1 uncultured Odoribacter sp.
ACGTACCTGCTCATTGTTCAATTCCACTCCTTCAATTTCTGATGATGCAATGATATCATGGGATATGGATTCAACCACGGCAGCCATCTTATCGTTAAAACCGATTACACTGAGGCGTCCCATCAAATAACCGACAGCCTTGTTTACCTTGTTCAGTTTCTCGCCAATAAGTTCTTTGTTCCACGAAAAGGAAGGCCATTCTTTATATTCATATATATACATAGGCATCATTGTTTTCTGCAAATATACGATTTTGTGGATAATTAACCGCAAAATTTGCGGCTTATTATCCGCATGAAGCAGTAAAAGCCAACTTTTTTCAGAGGAGAACAATTCTTGCAAATGAAGTGATGTCTCCCTCGATGCTTGCCTTTTCCAGAGCTTCCATATATGCAGAGCGCTCATCTACCGTGATAACCCGCCATGAATACCCCCCTGTCACCAACATCGTATTCATGATGAAACGGGCTGTACGTCCGTTACCATCCATATAAGGGTGGATATATACAAAGAAGAAATGCCCGAGTATACGGGCATTGATGGGACTTTTATTAGTACTAGGTTATGGAATCAATTAGTATATACAATTGGGGGATTATTAGTATTTACATGGTGTAGTGTTATTAGTATATACACAACACAAAGATATTAGTATTAATCTAAAATTGCAGGATCTTCCTTAAAAAAATCCCTGTATTGCCTCCCATCCAGGTCTCACTGATGTCTCACTCCCCTCTCACCGTTCTCCGTTTCTTATCCGAAGTTCCTCCGAAGCTCATCCGAACGAGAAGCCGGGAGCTACGGAGAAGCAACGAGGGAGGAACGGATGAACCGGGGAGATGATAAAAAGTCAAGATTTTTTTGAAGCTGCCTATTGACAAACGCTCCCGGATGTTGTATATTTGATTGGGTTTAAAATAATTTTCGATATGGCTATAGAACTGCACAAAATCTACAAAAGACAAAAGAGTGACCGAGATATCTTTCAGGAGTTGATGCCTTTTAAAATCAAGGAAATCCTGCTGATTGCCAACTATTATGACGCCTATACCATCGAACGGGAAGGACAGTTTACAGATAAAATTGCAGGTGCCTATCTGCAGGTGAATCTCTATACCGCCCCTCGCTTCACGGCTGTAGCCAGCGAAGAGGAGGCTCTGAAGGTGTTGAAGGAACGCCACATCGATTTGATTATCATTATGGCAGGACTTGACAAGCAGACGCCGGTGAATGTGAGCCGGCATCTCAAGGAGCTTTATCCGGAGGTGTGCCAACTGATGCTGGTGAACAATAATGCCGACCTTGCCTATTTTCATACGATTGAAGAACAGCTCTATCAGTCGGTGGAACAGCTTTTCGTATGGAACGGCTCGACAAAGATTTTTCTCGCCATGTCGAAATGTATCGAGGACAAGAAGAATCTGGAAAAAGATACCCGCCTGGGAGACATACGAATTATCCTGCTTGTGGAAAATTCTGTACGTTATTACTCTCGCTACCTGCCGCTGCTCTATACGGAGGTAATGACTCAGACCCAGGAACTGATTTATTCAGAACCGCAGGATCGGGATATGAATACCGTGATGACGATTCGTGCAAGACCTAAGGTGATTCTGGCCACAACCTATGAGGAAGCCGTGGAGGTGATTGACCGCTACCGGGAAAATCTGATCGGTGTGATTTCGGATGTCAGGTATAAACGCGGCGGGGTTGAGGATGAGGAAGCGGGTATTTCGTTGATCCGCTATGTCAAAGAGACAGGCGGCGGTATCCCATGTATGCTGCAGAGCCAGGAAGAGGAGAATGCTGCCAAGGCGGAAGCTCTGCATGCTGCATTTATCAATAAGAATTCTCCCACATTGGCACACGATATCCAGGCTTTTATCAAGAATTATCTGGGATTCGGGGATTTTATTTTCCGCAATGCCAAAGGTGAAGAAATTGATAAAGCAACGTCCATTGAAGAGTTCAAGGAGAAGCTGTTAAGTATTCCGGATGAGTCGCTGCTCTACCACTCTGTCCGAAACGGTATCTCTACCTGGCTGATGGCAAGACGAGAAATCACACTTGCCCGCCATTTACGTCGTTATCGTTGGGAGGATTTCAAGACTCCTGAAGAAATCAGGCAGTTTATCGTACATGCGATTGAAAGTGCAGAGTTGAAAAAAATCAAGGGAAGAATCATCAATTTCAACCCGAAACTGGTGGATTCCAACCGGTATATCTCCCGCCTCGGCAAAGGTTCGTTTGGCGGCAAGGGACGCGGAATGGCATTCTTGTCGAATTTTATTGAGAATGTAGACTTTAAAAAACTGATACCCAACCTCCCGATAGCCATTCCCAAAACAGCGATTATCGGAGTGGATGAATTCGACCATTTTATCGACAACAATAATCTGAGCGAAATTGCCTATAGTGACAAGAGCTATGAGGAAATAAAAGAGGCATTTATACAGGCTGAGTTAACGCCCTGCTTGAAGGAGAAATTAAGAAATTATCTGGAGGTGATGAAAAAGCCGCTGGCTGTGCGCTCTTCCGGCTTGTTTGAGGACTCGCTTAGCCAACCTTTTGCAGGGGTTTATTCCACTTATCTGATACCAAACAATGATGCGGATATGGTGCGAAGAGCATTGGAATTAGAAAAAGCCATCAAGCTGGTATTCTCTTCTATCTTCACAGAAGGGTCTAGAGCCTATTTCCGTGCCATTGGCAGTATGATTGAAGAAGAGAAGATGGCGGTCATCATCCAGGAGGTGGTCGGCAATGAATACGACGGTAAATATTACCCCAATATCAGCGGAGTGGCACAATCGTACAACTTCTACCCTTTTTCCTATATCAAGCCGGAGGACGGGTTTGCCGTACTTGCCTTAGGGTTGGGGGCATACGTTGTGGGAGGCGAAAAGACCTACCGCTTCTGTCCCCGTTATCCCAAGCTTCAACTGGCTTCTATCCAGGACATGATGCGCGATTCTCAAAAGTATTTTTATGCCATCGATTTGAAAAACAAGGCATACAATCTGGAACATGACGGTGAGGATGCAGCCATCAAAGCATACGATTTGAAGACAATTGAAGAGGATGGGAACCTGACGCATTGTGCTTCTGTCTACGACTTTATGAACGATAATATCACCTATGACTTTAACGTCATGGGCGCACGCATTGTCAATTTCCCGAATATTCTGCAATATGATTATATTCCGTTGGCATCCACGCTGGATACACTGCTGGATATTTTCTCGCAGGCAATGGGGTCGCCTGTGGAAATGGAATTTTCAGTCAACCGCGAAAACGGGGAATGGATCTTCTATGTGCTGCAGATTAAACCGCTCATCAAAAACGAGTATAACCTGGATATAGACACGGAAGAAATTGATATGGACAAAGCTGTATTGAAAGCCAACAAAGGTATGGGCAACGGCAAACTGACCAATATCCGGGATATTGTCTATGTCGATCCGGATAAGTTCAATTACCTGAAAACTGAACAGATGGCTGAAGAGGTGAAACATTTCAACGAGCAGATGGCCTCCAATGATACTCCCTATATACTAATCGGTCCCGGACGCTGGGGCACCCGAGACCGATTGACCGGTATTCCTGTATTATGGTCGGACATTTCCAAAGCCAAGGTTATTGTGGAACAGGGACTGAAAGATTTTCCGCTGGATGCTTCGCTGGGCTCGCATTTCTTCCATAATGTGACCTCCATGAATGTCGGCTATTTTGCCATCCCCTACGATTCGGACAATTCGTTTATCAATTACGATATTATCCGACGCCAGGAGCTGGTGGAAGAAACAGAATTTGTAAAGCACATCCGTTTCCAGGAACCCGTTACGATTTATATGGACGGACGGAAACAGACCGCCGTTATCACCGAATAACCGGAGTCCGTCACTCTACGGTGACAGACTTTGCCAAATTCCTTGGCTGGTCGACATCGCGTCCCTTGTTGACTGCAATGTAGTAAGCCAATAACTGCAAAGGTATTGAGACCAATACAGGAGCAAACGGCTCGGCAACCGGAGGCACTTCAATGCAATAGTCGGCCATTTCCCGCACCACTTTATCTCCTTCTGTCACGATGGCGATGACTCTCCCTTTGCGTGCTTTGATTTCCTGTATATTGCTGATTGTCTTTTCATAAATGCTATCAGCGGTGGCAATGGCTACGACCGGCATTTCTGCATCAATCAAGGCTATAGGCCCGTGTTTCATTTCGGCTGCCGGATAACCTTCGGCATGGATGTAGGATATTTCTTTTAACTTGAGAGCACCCTCTAAAGCTGCCGGATAATTGTATCCGCGCCCCAAATAAATAAAGTTGTGTGCATAGGTGAATATCTTGGAAAGCTCCTTTACCTCCTCTGCCCGCTTTAACACCTTCTCTATTTTTTCCGGAATGGCTTGTAATTCTTTCACCAGACGGATAAATTCTTCCTCTGAAAGGGTGCCTCTCTGACAGGCAATAGTCAAAGCCAGCATGGACAATACCGTCACCTGACCGGTGAATGCCTTTGTGGATGCCACACCGATTTCCGGCCCCACATGGATATACGAACCGGAATCCGTAGCCCTTGGGATAGACGATCCGACAGCATTGCAGACTCCATAGATAAAAGCACCCTTTGATTTTGCCAATTCGACAGCAGCCAATGTGTCGGCTGTCTCTCCGGATTGGGAAATGGCAATGACAATGTCATCGGAATGAATCACCGGGTTGCGGTAACGGAACTCCGAAGCATATTCCACTTCCACCGGTATGCGGCAAAAATCTTCAATCAGATGCTCGCCAATCAAGGCTGCATGCCAAGAGGTGCCACAAGCTACAATAACAATCCGTTTGGCATTTAAAAACTTTTCCTTATTGTCAATCACTCCCGACAGGGCAACCTGGGTTCCCTCGACATTGATGCGCCCACTGGTGCAATTTAAAATAGTCCGGGGCTGTTCATAAATCTCTTTCAGCATGAAATGAGGATAGCCACCCTTCTCCAGTTGGCTGAGATTCATAGCCAATTTCTTTACCTCCGGCGTAATCTCCACATTATTCAGATTGACCACTTTCAATGCCTCTCCCCGACGGATAATAGCTATTTCTTCGTCGTTCAGATAAACAACCTGATCCGTATATTCGATAATAGGTGTCGCATCAGAAGCCAAAAAGAATTCATCATCGCCGATTCCCACAACAAGCGGGCTGCTTTTACGGGCTGCAATTATCTGATCCGGGTTGTCCTTGGAAATCACAGCAATGGCATAAGCTCCAACGAACTGCTGCAAGGCCAGTTGCACGGCAGTACAAAGGTCTGTCTGATTGGTTTTCATGATGTATTCGATGAGATATACAATCACCTCCGTATCCGTACTGCTGCGAAATTCATATCCTTTACGCTCCAACTCGGCACGAATCACACTATAGTTCTCGATAATACCGTTATGTATCATGGCCAATTCTCCGGAGGGAGAGTAATGGGGATGGGCATTTACATCGTTGGGTTCGCCGTGAGTGGCCCAGCGTGTATGCGCTATACCGACAGAACCTGAAATATCTTTTGATTGGGCAAACCGTTCCAAATCTGCCACCTTACCTTTGGATTTATATACATTGAGTTCTCCTTTCCCGGAGAGCATGGCTACCCCTGCACTGTCATATCCTCTATACTCTAATCTATGCAGTCCTTTTATAAGAATCGCATAGGCATCTCTGTTACCTAAATAACCTACAATTCCACACATATTTTTTAGTTTACAAATTAATTACGCCCGCAAAAATATAATTTGCAAAGAAATAATCTGCTCACCAAAAAGATATTTTTATAAAGTTTTTTATTACAGAACACTCTGATAATTATAGAATCGTATGTATTTTCAAAACCATATTTTACAAAGTAAAATTTTATTCTTTCTCCAGGATTCTCATAAAACATTCTTTACAATCAAAGTCGAGCCGGAAGCAATGTTTATCGTTATAAAGCCATAGCGGAAATTCCAAATCGGCATTTTTATTCTTCTTGCGACAACGACCCAATTCATGGAGAATACAATAGCGCGTATGCATCAGATCGCGACCGGAACCGGTCTTACTTTTTTCAAAACCGATAGCAATCGTTTCAACCTGATGGTCATGAGAAAACTCTGCAGCCTTTTGATTGACTACATTCAAATGCC
>CAJJNP010000176.1 GCA_905193145.1 uncultured Odoribacter sp.
CTTTATGCTCATGAAGAATTGCATAATCATTTACAGTTATATTTCCTTCCGTGAAGAAATTAAAGCTAGTATAAACTTTCAATCCGATTTTGTGTGCCTCCTGAAGTACAACTTCCAATAAATCGAAACCATCATCCTTTACTTGTTTATTCGGATTTTTAGTTGCTGTCAGGTAAGGAGTCTTTGAAAGATCATTTTTGCGATAAGAAACATATCCTTCCGGTCCTTTTACATCCAACCCGATTGAAGTGAATCCAGCTTTCTTTACGTTATTAACCATAGTGGTTACTGCTTCTCTATTAGTCAACACTTTTGCATTAGGAAATTGCTCCACCCACATAACCAGTTCGCTCTGTTGTTGATCGGGAGCTTTAGAGAAGACAGCAACAGGCTTACGAGTAATTTCTTTCCCGCCTTTTTTCAAAATCCAGTTAAAGAAATTAGTGCCATTATTCAAAGTTAACTGATTGTGAAATAGTCCTTTTGCTGTAAGGGGCACTGGCTTTATTTCTGTTTGACTCTCTATAAACAACTGATAACCGGCTTTCCTATCATAATTAGCAATACAACCGCTTAATGTAGTCTTACTTCCAACAACAGTAAATAAAAAATCATTATCCAGTTCTATTTGAGGCGGAATACTGCCTTGGGAAAAAGCTATTACTTTATCCAATGAATGTATTTCTCCATTAATTCTTAGCTTTACGACATCTCCTACATGGAAATTTTCAGCAAGAAACTTACGATAGCCATCCTTTGAGTAATCAGCATCATAACCAATTAATGCAAACTCTGCTTGTCCTAATTCTATATCTAAAGGAGTCTTAAATACAGGTTGGATATTCTTAGAGATTACGCCGTTCAGGACTTTTGTTACCTTCATATCTTTATTTACTATTACGGCCGTATATATGCTTTGAGTAGATTTTATAGCATTTTGATATTCCGTAGATAATAAAACAATACCTTTTTCTTGCTTTTCCCAAACAGGATTATTGAATAAGTCTATCTGCTTCTCAGGACCACGTACAGTTAATGTCGGATCTGGACTTGCAGCTTCAATTGTCACTACGGTCTGTGCCGATATAAAAACCGGCACTAACAGTAATGATAATAAAATAATTAATCTATTCATACTAAATGCGTTATATATTACTCACCATATCCTTTATTCTGTTCCAGCCAAGGGCATTTATTTCGCTCTGTTTGCGGGATAGGCCATAAGTAATGTCTGTTATTCCAGCTACGACCTTTATCACGAGATCTTAGTTTATCACCGTATGCAGCATAACTGGCAATATCGTTTATATCTCTGTCCGATCCTGAAGCGCCATAAGAAGGAACCATATCTGGAGTAGCCTGTTCATACCCATCGGGGTATTTTCCTGTGGTCGGATCTACCCCTGTTGCTTTAGGGTAACCATAAGTGGGTTCGGCATTTTGAATATCACCAGTTCTCCAACGACGCATATCAAATAACATTAACGCCTCTTTGGCCAATTCCACTTTACGTTCACGGCGTACAATTTGGCGCATCTTTAATTGATCATTCTCACGTGTCGGATCAACAGATAAGATACCAGGCATATCTACACGAGCTCTAACTCGATCAATTGCATTTACAACCGTTGCATCTAATTCATTAAGTTCTATTTTAGCCTCGGCGTAAGTCAAAAGAATTTCTGCAAACCGCATGATCAGAATGTTATAACTAGGATTGGCATTTGCCTCATCATCGAAATGATTATACTTTTTCCATGCAAATCCTACACCACTACTTACGTAACCATATTGAGCAACAGCACCAGCATAATCTAAGTTGGCAACCAACTTTTCATTACCATCTTTATCCCAAGAGGTCGTTTGAGGATTATAGACTTCCATCAGGAATTTCATTTTGTTGTCTCCCCCAGTATTTCCGATGATAACATCATGATGAGTGTAAACTGTTTCTTTTAAACGAGGATCACGACTATCAAACGGTTTCTTAGGATCATACCCGGAACCAGTCTCATCAATACGTTTACCATTTTTCATTTCGTAAGTATCAACTAACTGTTGGGTAGGAAAACGTCCACTTTGTCCAATCATACGAACTTGTTCACCTAAAGACATATATTGAGTAAACGAATGAATTTGGTTTGAAAACATCATAAATAACATCGTTTCTTTTTTTACGTCTTCTTTTAGTTGTCCTGTCCGTGTAAACAGATCTGCATAATTAGTAGCCAAATCACGTCCACTTTCGTCTATAACTTTTTTAGAAGCTGCTGCTGCAATCTTAAAATATTCTGTAGCTTTAGCCTGATCTTTTTCACCATCCATACCAAAACCAAATTTACACCATGAACCGGCATATAAAGCCAATCTTGCTTTCAATCCTAATGCTACTGATTTGTCGACACGTCCATAATTAGCCGCTGTCCAAGGTAAAATATCGGCAGCTTCGTCCAATGTTTTTAATATATCATCTACAACTTCTTTCCAGGGAGTACGTGAAACCTGCTTTGTCTGTTCTTCCGTTACTGCAGATGTGAAATATGGAATATCACCCCATAAAGAGACTAGTTGAATATAGTAATGAGATCTCAAAACTTGAATTTCTGCAAGATAAATTTTAGCCTTATCGCTTAATTCATTATAAAAAGGCTTAGCTCCATCCAACACAGAATTACATCTTGCCACAGAAGTATATAAAATAGCCCATGTTTGTTCTACTGTGAAATTTGTTCGTAACTCAATATTACCAACACCAATAGAACTGTTGTCCGCACGTTCGATGCCATAAGGCGTATACATATCCCATAATATACAATAAGGTATACTACTAGTATTACTATGATCCATCAGCAAACGCTGGTAACACCCATTAGCCCCTTGTGCTATTGCGCCATCGTTATTATAAAAATTGGACGATAAATATTCGCTCATAGGCTCTTTATCCAAGTAGTCACTACAGCCTGCTATTCCTAGTGATAATATCAAAGCCCCACTTGCAAGAACTTTGTTATTAAATATATATTTGATTGCTTTTTTCATAATATTTGATTATTTAAAATTTTAAATCAATACCAAACGTAAATGTTTGCATAATGGGGTAGAATTCCCCTCCAACAGAGCCGCTATATGCAACTTCGGGGTCATATCCCTTATAGAAATTACTGATGGTAAATAGGTTCTGTCCGCTTGCATACACTCTCAAGCTACCAATATTTAATTTCTTAGTCCATGAATTAGGTAAAGTATAACCTAAAACAACATTTTTCAAACGACAATAAGAGGCATCTCGTACCCATTTATCGGATTTTTGATAGTTAGGACCTGCATTAGCTTCAGGAACCAAAATGGGGTATGCTGCATCCTGATTATCCGGAGTCCATGAATCCATTTGATGTCTGAAAAGATTCGAACCGTTAGCAAAAGGTTTAAGACCAACTCCACTCATATAATTCACACGTTGCCCGACTCCTTGGAAGAAAGCTGTGAAATCAAAATTCTTCCAACCGGCATTTAACGTTACACCATATTCAAAGTGTGGGAACGGGTCACCAAGATATACCATGTCACGAGTATCAATTGTCATAGGGTCAGAGTCTTCACCCTGATAAGTTTTAACATACTTAACGAATCCCGGACGAGCATCCCCTAATTTAGGAGAATTGTTAACATCATCCCAATCTTTATAATACCCATCAGTCACATATCCCCAAATACCTTTGTTAGGATAACCCTCTACCATTGTTTTATCTTGAGAATTAAGTCCGTTTAGATTGGTTATTTTGTTGCGGTTGTCACTTAAAGTAAATGTTACCCCATACGTGAAGTCATTTAATTTATTTTTATGACTGACACTTACTTCCCAACCCTTGTTGGACATATCTCCTGCATTGGTATATGCTGGACTCATTCCTACATAGTATGGTAATGGAAACTTCATCAACATATCATAAATATTTTTGATGTAATAATCCGCTGTAACGCTTAACAAACCATTCCACAAACTAAAATCAATACCAAAATTTATTTGCTTTGATTTTTCCCAACTAATATCCGAATTGGCTAGTGTTGTTTGAGCCACACCTGATACTAATTCTTTATCTGCTTCTTCACCACCTAAATAGTATCCATATCCGGTTGCAATGGTTGCAGCATAAGGATAATTACCGATGTTCTGATTTCCTAAAAGACCGTAAGAAGCACGAACTTTTAAGAAGTCAAGTACTTTACGAGTAGATTTCATGAAGTTCTCTTCAGATATTACCCAACCGGCAGACAACGAAGGGAAAAATCCCCATCGATTATCTCTGGTAAAACGGGAAGAGCCATCGTAACGACCATTTACCTCCAGTAAATAACGTTGTTTGTAGTTGTAATTCAAGCGGGCATACCATGACATCATAGCCCAAGAATTTGCTCCACCGGAGGACGTTGCGGTTGCAGAATCTCCATTACCTAAATAATAACGCCCTAGATCGAAACCTCTTTTTCCACCAGAAAAGGAAGTATTCAGATTATCTTCTGCCTGGAAGCCGACTAATATTTTTCCATAATGGTCAAAGAATTTATTTTCATACGAAGCTTGTGCACGATAATAATTTCTAACGGTTTCACTCCAGCTTTCTGTCAGTGAATCATCTGTAGGGTATGATCCCATGATTTGACCTCTTAGAGACGTCGTATATGGAGTTATTAATGTACGCCCTCTACTTGTGGATTGACGGCGAGAATATTGTCCTACAAGCTCTAAGCCTTTGATAGGAGTAAGAGTTAATGTTCCGTTTACCACAGCATCTGTCCCTTTTGTTATTTTTTCTCCACTATCGTATGCTTGAGCTGTAGGATTCATACCATTCTTTCCATATCCCCAATTCCCATCTAGCTCTCTGGCAGCAGAAAGAGTGGGCAACATATATAAAGACTGATTGATAATCTGTTTGGGAGTACTCAAACCCGGATTTACTTTTTTACCTTGTCTTAATGCTGTTTCAATACTAAACTTAGCCCATGGAAGTATTTGAGCATCTGCATTTAAACGAAGGTTAGTACGACTATAATTATCATTAGGTATCAAACCATCTTGGTATAGGTAAGTACCAGAACCAAAGAAAGTCAGTTTGTCACTACCACCACTAATTGTTACATTATGGTTGTGCATGATTGAATGATTTTTCATCGTTTCATCTTTCCAATCGGTATCGTACCTGTTCCAATTATCCGGACGTAATGTTTTTTGTTCTTCTATCTGTTGCAGTTGTTGAGCTCTTTGCGCGTCGGATACTGTAATTTCTGCATTATCCCAAGCATTTAGTTCTGCTTGTAAATATTCCCATGCAGCTACAGGTTCAGGCATATTAGTTGGGCGCTGGATTGTTAGGTAACCACTATATGTCGTTGTTATTTTTCCTTTTTGACCTCTTTTGGTTGTAATAAGAATAACACCATTAGACGCCCGGGAACCATATATTGAAGCAGAAGCAGCATCTTTTAAAACAGAAATACTTTCTACTGTGTTAGCATCTACTTGATCGATACTCATTTCAATTCCATCAACCAAAACTAACGGATCCGTATTTGAATTAATAGAGCCGATACCGCGAATACGAATAGAACCACCATCACCACCAGGTTCACCTGAAGTCTGTTGAATAGTCACCCCTGGCATAGCACCTTGTAAGGCTGTAGATAAAGATGCTACACTTCTTTTTGTTATAGTTTCAGAACTAACAGAAGATACAGCTCCGGTTAATGTTGCTTTTTTCTGTTTAGCATACCCTACTACTATTGCTTCTTCCAACTGAATAGCGTCAGCTTTCATTTTCACATTTAGTACAGGAGCATTTGCTATCAGCTCTTCTGTGCGATAACCTACATAAGAGAAAACTAGTTTGCTCCCTTTTTTTACTTCAATAGAGTATTTTCCATTAATATCTGAAATTGTTCCTTTAGATGTACCTTCAACAAAGATACTTACTCCTGGCAATACATCGGACTCATCAGAGACGACTCCTTTTACGATTAAATTCTGTGCTTGTATACCGACAGAACTTAACATTAAAATTAAAAATAGAATTTTTCTCATAATATTAAATTTAGAACTAATTAGGATACGATATTTGTTATTTCTTCTAATGTTTTCCAGCACTGGTACAGCCCTCTTGG
>CAJJNP010000177.1 GCA_905193145.1 uncultured Odoribacter sp.
ATATCAGAAAAAACCACTACTTTTGCGCGCTGAAAAAATAGAGTGATATGGATTTTATTACAATTATTGATTACATTGGTACATTTGCTTTTGCCATTAGTGGTATTCGTTTGGCTTCCGCTAAACAGTTTGACTGGTTCGGTGCGTATGTTGTTGGTTTTGTAACGGCTGTCGGTGGAGGAACAATACGTGATTTGATGTTGGATGTTCCGCCCTTTTGGATGCTACAGGCAGATTATCTGATTGTGACAGCAGCAGCTTTGGGCTTTGTAATTGTTTTTGGTAAATTTGTAATTCGTTTGAATAACACTTTCTTTATATTTGACGCCATTGGCTTGGGATTATTTGCTGTTGTCGGCATAGAGAAAAGTATCACACATGGTTATCCGATGTGGGTAGGTCTTATTATGGGTACAATGACAGGTGCAGCCGGCGGTGTGATACGTGATACACTGATTAATGAAGTTCCTTTGATTTTCCGTAAAGAAATATATGCTTTGGCTTGTGTTTTCGGAGGCTTATGTTATTATTTATGTATGTATTTGGATGTAACGGAAACTCTTACTCAGATTATTGCTGCTGTAGCTGTGATTGTGGCTCGTATCCTTGCTGTAAAATATGGTATCAGTTTGCCGAATTTGAAGGGTGAAAATCAAAATACCTAATTATAGTGAAGATAATTATTTTGTAAGATTCAATATCTATGCTATATTTGCAGGAAAGAAATTCATAGGAAAAAAGAAGAAAAACTATTAACTTAATATATTTTTGTCGCATTTAATTAGAATTTGAAACATGGAATTGAAGAGCATTTTTTCAAATATCGCACAATCGGGTGAAGAAGAGCAGTTTAATCTGTTGGCAAAATCGCCTAATTGCCGAGTAGAACGTATTGTATCTGCAGGACATAGTTCTCCAAAAGGTTTTTGGTATGACCAAGAGAATGATGAGTTTATTATGTTGGTGCAGGGCGAAGCTACCTTGGAGTTTGAAGATAAGATGGTAGATATGAAGGCCGGGGACTATATGGTGATACATAAAAATACCAAACATCGAATCGAGAAAAGCAGTATGGAGCCTGCATGCATCTGGCTTTGTGTTTTTGATATTGAATAGCGAAAACGATTTCGTTATCGAATCCCGGTGATTACCGGTAGAAACTCTCTTTTTATTTGCTTCGGCGGAATAAAGAGAGAGTTTTTTTTGTAACCTTTCCCTTCGTCTGTACGTTTGACTACGTGCAAATAATGATTGAAATTTATGATTGATTTTAGCTGTTAGTTAGATTAAGATTATTTAGCACACACCACGAAGGAGAGGAAGTTTATGAACAAGCTGATTTCAGAAGCAGTTTTTGAATTTGGATTCATTTTTAGTCCTGCTTTGAAATGTCTCCTTTCTTTTATTTTCTTTTTGTCAGAAGGTGTTTTTCTCTTTCACATATTTACTGTATTTTTGCAAATTAGTTTATAAGGAATTGCCAATATGAATGATATACAGGAAGAAGAAGGAGTTGTTGCCATTTACGGGGCACGGGAACATAATCTTAAAAACATTGATCTGAAAATTCCCCATAATAGTTTGTCGGTGATTACCGGTTTGAGCGGTAGTGGTAAATCGTCTTTGGCTTTTGATACGATTTATGCAGAAGGTCAAAGACGTTATATGGAAACTTTTTCTGCGTATGCCCGTCAGTTTATCGGTGATATGGAGCGTCCCGATGTGGACAAAATCACCGGTTTGAGTCCTGTTATCTCGATTGAACAGAAAACAACTAATAGAAGTCCGCGTTCTACGGTAGGTACCATTACAGAGATTTATGATTTTCTTCGTCTGCTATATGCACGGGCAGGAGAAGCTTATTCTTATCTGACTGGTAGCCGAATGGTGAAATACACTGATGAAAAGATATTGGAACTGATTTTGCAGAATTTCGATAAACAACGGATTCTATTATTGGCTCCGGTGGTTAAAGGACGTAAAGGACATTATAAGGAACTGTTTGAAAATTTGCGTAAAAAAGGGTTTATTACGGCTCGTGTAGATGGGGAATTGCGTGAAATCGCCTTGGGAATGAGTGTTGACCGTTATAAGATGCACGATATTGAGATTGTCGTGGATAAATTGGTGGTGGACGGTTCTGATATCAAACGGCTGAAAGCTTCGATTGCAACAGCTATGAAGCATGGCGATGGTGTGATGATGGTGAAGCCTATCGACCAAGGGCATGTCACTTATTATAGCCGGAATTTGATGTGTCCGGACACCGGAATGTCGTATCGTGACCCGGCTCCTCATACTTTTTCTTTTAACTCTCCTCATGGAGCCTGCCCGAAATGTAAAGGGATGGGATTTATAAATGTGGTGGATATAAATAAAATTATACCTAACGATAAATTGTCTGTTTATGAGGGGGGAATTGAACCATTGGGAAAATATAAGAACAGTATCCTTTTCTGGCAGATTGAGACGGTGTTACAGAAGCATGGCTTTGAATTGAATACTCCGATCAATGAGTTGTCAGAAGAAGCATTGACGGATGTGTTATATGGCTATCCGGGACAAATCCGTTTGGAGAATAAGGCTTTGGGGGTATCCTCCAATACGTTGTATAATTTCGAAGGAATCATCAAATATATTACAGCTCAAGAGGAAAATACTACTTCTAAAAGAGCAAACAAATGGGCAGAGCAATTTATTTCCACTGTCAAATGTGATGCTTGCCATGGAATGCGTCTTTCGCAGGAAGCCCTTAGCTATAAAATTGCCGGTAAGAATATTTCAGAACTTGCCAACATGGAGCTGCAGGACTTGTATGAGTGGATAGAGACGAATATGCATCGGTTGGATGATAAACAACAAAAGATTGCAGGAGAGATTTTTAAGGAAATACGAACACGCTTACAGTTTTTGTTGGATGTCGGTCTTGACTATCTGACTTTGAATCGGGCTTCTATTTCTTTGTCCGGCGGGGAATCGCAACGCATCAGGCTGGCAACTCAAATAGGGTCGCAATTGGTGAATGTGCTTTATATTTTGGATGAACCCAGTATCGGACTTCACCAAAAGGATAACCGTAAGCTGATACATTCACTGCAGCAATTGCGTGATAATGGAAATACCGTTATTGTTGTGGAGCATGACCGGGAAATGATGGAAAGTGCGGATTATATTGTCGATATGGGA
Organism: uncultured Odoribacter sp.; assembly: GCA_905193145.1. The sequence continues at coordinate 3,187 of CAJJNP010000177.1, forward strand.
CCATATGCCGGACGTAAAGGTGGTGAGGTTGTTGCGAGTGGGACTTATCAGGATATTTTGAGGGGAAAGAGCCTTACTGCACAATATTTAAACGGAACTCGCAGTATCCGATTGCCTGAAATGCGCCGCAAAGGAAATGGAGAGTTCCTTTCGCTTGAAGGGTGTACGGGAAATAATTTGAAAAATGTGAAGGTGGATATTCCTTTGGGGATGTTTGTTTGTGTTACAGGGGTCAGTGGCAGTGGAAAGTCATCATTGATTAACGGTACGTTGCATCCGATTTTGGCTGAAAAATTCTATCGTTCTACGGAAACCCCGTTACCATATCATTCTTTTAGCGGATTTGACCATATAAATAAAGTGATTGTTGTCGACCAGAAGCCTTTGAGCCGATCTCCGCGTTCAAATCCGGCTACTTATACTGATTTGTTTACAGATATCCGCAAGATTTATGAGAAATTGCCTGAAGCACAAATTAGAGGATATGGGGCAGGACGTTTTTCTTTTAATGTTACTGGGGGACGATGCGAGGCATGTAAAGGTGCCGGAGTGAAGGTGATAGAAATGAATTTTTTGCCGGATGTATATATGAAGTGTGATGTATGTAATGGCAAACGCTATAACAAAGAGACGCTTGAAATACGTTTTCGGGGAAAATCTATTGGAGATGTCTTGGATATGACCATTAACCAGGCAGTTGAATTTTTTGAAAATGTTCCGCATGTATTACAGAAATTGAAGGTGTTGCAGGAGGTTGGATTAGGGTATATTAAATTGGGACAGCCTTGTACGACATTGAGTGGAGGAGAATCGCAACGTGTGAAGTTGGCAGCAGAATTGGGAAGAAAAGATACCGGGAAAACCCTTTATATTTTGGACGAACCGACCACAGGGCTGCATTTTGAAGATATCCATATTCTTTTGGAGGCTATTCAGCGCCTGGTAAACAAAGGAAATACGGTCATTGTGATAGAGCATAATCTGGATGTCATTAAAGTGGCTGATTATATCATTGATATGGGACCCGGTGGTGGTAAAGGAGGAGGACGGGTAGTGGCAATAGGAACTCCCGAAGAGGTGGCAGCCATGGCGGAATCCGAAACCGGTAAATTCCTGGTGGAAGAATTGAAAAGATAGAAGTAAAATCTTATATTTGCAACGCAAATCAAAACAAACAAGATGCAAGAAAAAATTTTGATATTGGACTTCGGATCGCAATACACACAGTTGATTGCGAGAAGAGTTCGGGAATTGAATATTTATTGCGAGATTTATCCTTACAATAAATACCCGGCTCTGGACTCCTCTGTAAAGGGAGTTATTCTTTCCGGAAGCCCTTTCTCTGTAAGAGATGAGAAGGCGCCAAAACCTGACTTATCTGCTATAAAAGGGCATTTGCCTTTGTTAGGAGTGTGTTTTGGTGCACAGTATTTAGCTCATAATTTCGGTGGAGAGGTAAAAGCTTCCAACAAGCGTGAATATGGTCGTGCTAATTTGGCATATGTGGACAAAGAAAGTCTGCTGTTTCACGGAATCAGTGATAATTCGCAGGTGTGGATGTCACACGGAGATACGATTGAACGTCTTCCGGATAATTGCCGCGTAATTGCAAGTACGGCTGATGTAAAGAATGCCGCCTTTAAAGTGGAAGGTGAGATAACGTATGCAATCCAGTTCCACCCGGAAGTGTATCATAGTACAGAAGGAAAGGAATTGCTTCGTAACTTTGTCGTAGATATTTGCGGATGTGAGCAAAGTTGGACTCCTGATTCATTTGTAGAAACAACTGTAGCAGAATTGAAACAAAAGCTGGGAGATGACCGTGTGATATTAGGTCTTTCCGGTGGTGTCGATTCAACTGTTGCTGCTATGTTACTTCATCGGGCTATCGGAAGAAACCTGACTTGTATCTTCGTTGATAATGGTTTGTTGCGTAAAGATGAGTATAAGGATGTCCTTGAAAATTATAAAGAGCTTGGATTAAATGTGGTGGGAGCAGAAGCCGGCGATCTTTTCTTGGGACGTTTGGCAGGCGTAACAGAGCCGGAGAAGAAACGTAAAATTATTGGCAGTACATTTATTGATGTTTTTGATCAGGAGGCTTCTAAAATTACAGATGCCAAATGGTTGGGACAGGGTACAATTTATCCGGATGTGATTGAGTCGTTATCGGTAAATGGTCCTTCTCAAACCATTAAATCTCATCACAATGTAGGTGGATTGCCTGACTATATGAAATTGCAGCTGGTGGAGCCTTTGCGTTTATTGTTTAAAGATGGAGTGCGTCGTGTAGGTAAAAGCTTAGGGCTTGCCGATAAATTTTTGCAAAGACATCCATTCCCGGGTCCTGGTCTTGCTATCAGAATCTTGGGCGAAATTACCGCTGAAAAAGTGCGTCTTTTGCAGGAGGCTGACCATATCTTTATCTCCATGCTTCAGGAAGAAGGACTTTATAATCAGGTATGGCAGGCCGGAGTTGTATTGTTGCCTGTACAGAGCGTAGGTGTAATGGGAGATGAGCGTACTTATGAGAGTGTTGTTGCTTTGCGTGCTGTTGAATCAACAGACGGCAT
>CAJJNP010000178.1 GCA_905193145.1 uncultured Odoribacter sp.
AAAAAATGCGTTACCCTCAAAAAAGGATTAACGCATTACCAAAGAACTAAAATATTGTTTTTGGAAATAAGAGAAGAAGACTTTCGTTTCGGGATGAAAAACATCCGAATGTAAATAATACTTGCTTCTAATTTCCTGTTGATTCATTGTTGACTTCAAAATTTGTGCAAAGTAACGACATATTTTGCACATGACAAAAAGATACGTTCACTTTTTTACTGAAATAATTTACCGTGTTAATGAAACAGTCGTTTTTCCATTGGCTTTTAATGATTACATTCTTATCTTAAGCAGGCACAAATCATGAAGTAACTGCATTTTGATGTTTCTTTCAGTTTTTATCCTTATCTTTGTCGCCATTATATAATAAGGTAATAAATATGGGAAAAGAAAAAATCATATTGACGGGCGACCGTCCTACCGGAAGACTTCATATCGGTCACTATGTAGGTTCGTTGAAACGCAGAGTTGACCTGCAAAACGCAGGTGATTATAGTAAGATGTTTATCTTCATTGCCGATTCACAGGCATTGACAGACAATATAGACAATCCGGAAAAGGTGCGTCAGAATGTAATCGAAGTTGCTCTTGATTATCTGGCTTGTGGTATTGATCCGACTAAAGCTACGATTTTCATCCAGTCGCAAATACCGGAACTATGCGAACTTAGTTTCTATTATATGGACCTTGTCAGCGTATCCCGCCTGCAACGTAACCCGACTGTGAAATCGGAAATCCAGATGCGTAACTTTGAAGCAAGTATTCCCGTAGGTTTCTTTACTTATCCCATCAGCCAGGCAGCAGACATTACAGCATTCCGCGCAACGACTGTCCCTGTGGGTGAAGACCAGGAACCGATGCTCGAACAGGCTCGTGAAATCGTTCGCCGTTTCAACTATATATATGGTGAGACATTGGTAGAACCGGAAATCCTGTTGCCGGACAATGCAGCTTGTCTGCGTCTTCCGGGAACTGACGGTAAAGCTAAAATGAGTAAATCGCTCGGAAACTGCATCTACCTTTCGGAAGAACCGGAAGAAATCCAAAAGAAAATCATGAGTATGTATACCGACCCGGGACATCTCCGCGTACAAGATCCGGGAAAAATTGAAGGTAATACGGTATTTACTTACCTAGATGCTTTCTGCCTCCCCGAACATTTCGAACGTTATTTACCGGATTATCCGAATCTGGCAGAACTGAAAGCGCATTATCAACGCGGCGGATTGGGTGACGTGAAAGTAAAACGTTTCCTAAATTCCATCATGCAGGAGACTTTGGAACCGATTCGCAATCGTCGCAAGGAGTTCAGCAAGGATATCCCTGCTATCTACGAGATGCTTCAGCAAGGCTGCGAAGTGGCAAGGGCTGCGGCTGCCGAGACTTTGGCTGACGTGAAGAAAGCGATGAAGATTAATTATTTTGATGATAAGGAATTAATCGAAGAGCAGGTGAAACGTTTCTCGCAAGAGTAAAAGATTTCGTCTGGGAATAAACATAATTATAAGGTAAAGGCTGCCCTTCTTTTGTAGAACAGGCAGCCTTTCTTATCGGATATTTTTCAAAGATTCAGTTTGTTTCTTCCTCGTCATTCTTGAACAACACATCCTTTAGTTTCTGATAAAGGAATGAAAGTATCAGCAATATCAATCCCAGAATGATAAATACAATAATCTTGCCAATGGTCGGCATAGCCCATAAATCATCAAAGACGAGTTTGAGCAGGACTAATCCGAAAGTCGCAAGGCTCACCATGCGGAGTAGTTTCTGATGCAGGCGCATGCCCAACCCCATTTGGACGAACCCGGCAATGCTTAATGAGAGTGACAGCCCGGCACTGAAATCGTCCACTCCTACTTGCCAAAGGAAAGAGCGTACCATTGTCAGCCAAAGGAGCGTGGCAAGAATATTCAGATATACGGTGAAACGGGATTTTATGCCGATTGATGTATAGTACATACGTGCTACATAATACAAATTCGCTATTACGAACACAGCTGTCAGCCATGGTAGTACAACAGGAGGGGAAGTCCATATTCTCTGGTCGCCCCATATATTTATAATATATACAAGTACGTTTGCCCCGATAGTCAAGATATAAGAAGTGAGATGTTTCGTTATCGGGAATCGTTTTCTGAAAGCATAGCAAACACTCGAAATGGATATGGCTGTAAACAAGAACATAGCTCCGCTTCTCGTCTCCCCTTCAAAATACAAATTGAATTCCATCATAAATGTATAATAAAGTATGATTACGGAGACGATAAGCATAAAAGGATTCCAGAAGCTGTATTTCAACCGGCGTGCCGTAGAGAAGAAGGAATGATAATATTCCATTAATAAAGCAAATGCTCCTGTCGCTAATCCCACAAACAAAGAGGTGGCAAATGAACTATTCAGAAAAATTGTATCCAAGGAATGATGTTCAAACATCACACTATACACATCCATCAAGTAAGAAACGAAAGTGAGTCCTACCAGAACTTTAGCCGCATACTCATATACCCTAATTTTCGACTTAACATAAAGCCACAACAACAATACCATTTCCGATGCCCAAAGCAAGGTTATATAGTTTCCGTCCAGTTGAATCGGAATAGTGATAGAGACAAATGTCAATACAAGTCCCAGTGTGGTATGAACCAGAAATTTATACTCATTGCGGTTCTTCCAGAGCCAAAGCACCAGTCCTAAATTAACGAGTGCGATAAACAGGCTCAACAAGCCGCTTGCTTTGAAAGATAATCCCATATTCCGCAAGAATAAGGCTCCTGAAAGTAAATAGATAAAATTATTCGTTATAATAACGAATACTAATCCCCGGCTCATCGTCCGCATATTCTCTCCACGAAGGATAGAGAACACCGGAAGTAAAAAGATAAAATAGAACAGAGTAGCAAACCAAAACAGATGGTTCGAAATAACCGTAGAACTAGAGGTATAGTTAAACAAAAGAAAGATTCCCATTATCAGGCAAGTAAAGACAAATGAAATCATTGGAAGTTCACTCCACTTTTTATAAATGGAAAGTCCGAACATACCCAGGTTTAATATGCTCACGTAAGTGAACAGTACCAAATAACTTCCTTCCCCGCTACTCACTATGAATGGCACAAGGAATCCTCCTACAAGAGAAATGATAGCCAACTCACGCCGATTATATACCACAGACAGAATAGACATAAACACTGTGACACCAATCAGAATGATAAAGGCCATAGTCTGCGAGAAAATATGATAATAATGGAAAGCAATGGCAACTGTAAGATAGAACACAGCGAAAGCACCACCCGCAAGCAGCGAACTGAAGGTTCGGTATTTCTTTTGCAACCGTTCGGCAACAGCCAGCAATACAGCTCCCGTCAAGAAACCAAGCACGGTACGGAAGGTTTCATTAATCCAGTTTTTATCAATGGCATACTTTACAAAGAAGCCTACACCGATTACAAATATAAGGATACCAATCTTCCCGAAAAGGTTCTCACCGATGAATTTTTCATAGTTCACCTGCTTCTTTTGTTTCGGAACAGTCGGGGCAACCGGAACAACCGGAGTAGCCGGAGTAACCGGTACAACTGGCACAGTCGAAGATTCAGCGGATTCCTTCCGAACAGCCTCTACGCAAACTTCCTCCATTCTTGTTTCAAGCGTCTTTTCAGGCGTCTTTTCCAATGTCTCACGGACAACTGCTTCAACAACCGGTTCGTGTTTTTCCTGAACAGCCTCTTCTCGTTGTCCGGTCTTTACTGCCTTAACATGCTCTGCCGCTTGAGGCATCACAGGAATATCTTTTGTTTCTTTTTCTGATATTTCCTCTTTCGGCTTGGAGGCTTCAGCAACAGAATTTTGCTGAACCTTGAGATAATCTTCCATCCGTTTCTTTATCTCATTCAACTCTTTCTCTATTTTTCCGAAGCGATTGTCCAACCTACTCAATAAAATAAATAACATAACCAAAACGAGTAGTGCATATACGGTATTAAAGTCGTCCATAATATTCCAGATTTGAGTTCCATATCACAAATATAGATAATTATTAATAGCTCCAATCAATTGTTATTAAATTATTTGGATTATCCCAATAATGCAATTTTACATCAATTGCATAAATCAGGATACAAATCCTCTAAATCAGGAAAAAAATCTCCTCATTTTATAAAAAAGAATAGAGCTTACAAATTCCAAACAATTATACGGCTTTTATTCTTCTTTTTCCTATCTTTGCCACAATATCAATAAAAATCACACAAATTATTCACTTAAACACAAGAAGCATGAAGCACCTTAAATTTCTATTTGCACTTGGCGGCATTCTTTTCTTATCTTGCCAAACAGTATCCGCACGTGGTTTAAAAATCCCTTTCGGCGACCGCGAAGTATTAACCAAAGTAGCAGATTTGCCTGATACCGAAGAGTACCAAACAGACGATGGAAACTACATTGATCTGGCAACTTTCCATCAGGAGTTCAACATCGCTTACATTCTCCCTCTATACATAGAGAAAGAGCCTCGCCTGGTCGGCTATTGCGAAAAGGAAGACACTTACTATGAACTGACGGAAGAACAACTGGCTACCATCCTAAAAGAAAATAATTTGGATGGAGAGAAGTTGAACAAGGTCGGTTTCTATTCCCGTTATGGCGGTAAAGCTGTCGGACTTCTTATAATTGCCCTTATCATTTGGGGATGTATTCCTGGAAAAAAGAAAGAAGTGAAACCCGTGGAAGTATAAAACAAACCATTATTAATAACATTAAAAAGTACAAACTATGTCTATTTACACCTTTATTCCGGTCATTTTCATTGTTCTATATCTAGGATACTGGTTTTACATGAAAAACAAAAACTCGCAACAGGCACAAGTAGTGAACAACACCGATTTCAAAGCTGAATTTGCAAATGCAGAACAGTATAAAAACCTCTGCTTAAACTCTGATTTATCTTTCCTGAAAGAAGCTATGGGAGAAGAAAAAATTGACGCTTTCAACTATGCCAGCAATGAGTATGGTGTAGCATCCGCACTCAAAGACGGAATGAAAGATAAGCTGAAAGGAATGGCCACTTTAGGAACTGTACGTTTCAATACCGTACAAACTCCCAAATATCTGGTATTGAGCGGAGACAATCTGCACCTATTCGATACAGACACAGATGGAGAAATCGACAATCATTTTGTATTCAATCAGGCGCGTCTTGAAAATTCCCGTCTCATCGCAATTCCTATGGAGGGACAAGTACAAGCACAGGCACAAGCCAGAGGAAACAACGTGAAAGCATACAAACTTTCATTGCAAACCGACGAGAAACCTGTTGAACTCATTATCTACTCCTGTCTGATATTTACAAATATCCCGGAGATTCCGACAGATCCACAAGAAACAATACAGGATATTATCATTGGCAATGACTTCTTGAAACAATTGGGTGACAAATATCCTAATTTGAAAGTCTCATTGCCGATATTTAGCTAAAGAAGGACATATACTTAGAAAAAATAACAGTGGAAGGTTAGCTAGTTACCAAACATTATGCGTCCTGCGTCCCGGCGGATTTGCAATCCGCCGTTCTCCGAGTATCAGGATTTATAATCCGCAACTAGGCCATTGACAATCCAGCCACCGCAAATATCCGTACGGTCAACAGTAGCCAT
>CAJJNP010000179.1 GCA_905193145.1 uncultured Odoribacter sp.
CTCCGTTGGGCATTCAATCAGTATAAAAGTGATTTTACGATTGTTTTTGCTGTATCCGGACGTATAGAGTTGGTTGCCCCATTGAAAGTAAAGAAGAGCAACTTTACGGTGGCGGGGCAGACAGCACCTGGAGATGGAATATGTATTACAAGTAATAAGGTAAATTTAGGTGGTTCATCCAATTTCATTTTACGGCATATACGTTTTCGTATCGGACAGACAGATGTGAATGGAAATATTTTGGCTGAAAATTCACTTGGAGCTGAGAATTGCGAGAATTTTATAATTGATCATTGTACATTTGGGTGGTCGGTAGAAGAGAATATAAATACGTTTGATGATCATTTTCATACAGTTCAGTGGTGTATCGTCCATGAAGGGTTATACAATGCCGGCCATCCGAAAGGTGTTCGTGGGTATGGATGTCAATGGGGAGGCTCTTCCGCTACTTATCATCATAATTTGTTAGCTAATAATCAATCGCGCTCTCCTCGCTTTAATGGTTCCAGAGGTGGAACAATCGGACAGGACTTAAGTGTCTATTTGGAATATATAAATAATGTAAATTACAATTGGGGTAGTAGCGGGGCTTGTTATGGAGGAGAAAACACCTCGGAGAATAGGAAATTTTTTGGACATGAAGGAAACTTTATTAACAATTATTATAAGCCGGGACCGGCTACTCCTTCTGGTACTCATTATTTCTTTAATCAATCTTTGCAACGCGATGGTGCTACTTCTTTAGGTCCTTCCAAATGGCATTTCAGTGGTAACATTATGGAAGGTGACGATGCTGTGACAGCTGATAATTGGAAAGGTTTTAAAAATAGTACTTCTTATTCTATAGATGATATCAAAGTAGATACGATCATACAGACTTCTGGTGATCATGATCATCAAAAATATCATTATGATTGGGATACTTATACATATAAGAATTATGAGACGGCTGCAGAGGCTTATGAATCTGTTCTTGCTGCTGTCGGTGCATGGCCACGTGATCTCATTGATACACGTATAGTGAAAAGTGTACGTGAAGGTTTGGCACCTTATGGCAATCATGGGATCATTGATTTGCCCTCGCAGGCTGAAGGTCCCCTTGCTTATGATACTTTTGATAGAGTGGTGGATAGTGATGGAGATGGTATGGATGATGCTTGGGAATTGGCGAATGGATTGAGTCCGGCTGATCCTGCTGACGGTAATAGTTTGACGGAGTTGGGATACACAGCTCTTGAAGTCTATTTGAATAGCTTAGTCGGCGAGAATATAAAACATGATTTTTCTACAGTAGGTATCCAAAGTGAACATGCCGATCAGCGGCTTGAGTTGGCGAGTACGATTGTTACGGAGGAACTGGAAATTCTTTGTGACGAAGATTTGGACGGTGCTTATATATATACAATAAATGGAACCCGGATAATGGGGGTTAAAATAGAGGGTGGCAAGACATTATCTGTTTCTGGTCTTGAATCTGGTTACTATATTATTGCTGTTTATACAAAGGCTGGTGATGCGAAAATAGCTAAATTCTTAAAAAAATAAAAATAAATACCTATCCTGTTATTGTAATTCTCTAAAGGTGAGTACGTACGGGATGGGTGTTTCGTCTATCTATTAGAATATGTATTTAATAAAAAATAAGATGGAAAATATTATTACAAAATCAATGGTTTGCAGTGCAATAGCTATTATTGGATTTTCTGCAATTACGAAGGCTCAGTGTCCCAATTTTACTTACTATCCTATAAATCAAGCTATTGGATGGAATTCGTCTGAGTATTATAAGGTGATTGATTTGGATGCAGCAACTTTAACGGATGCAGCTAAATATCCGCGGACAGGGGCTATAGACGGGCAAGACGATAATGTAGATTATGAGCAGAATATTTTAAAGTCTCCTACCGGAGATGGAAATATAACTGTTCCTTTATATAATCCTGCTGAAGAACAGGGACAATATGTACCTTCCGGATATAATTATGATATTAAGTTTGTTCGTTGTGTGTTTGCTCCAGATCATTATACCAGTGCTCTTACAAAAGACGATAATGGTATGCTCCCTTCCGGTAATACTAATGCATGTACTATAAATGATAACACTTGTTTGGTTGGTAATGTTTATGGCAAACAAGGATTTATAGAACTAAGTAGACAAGCGGCTTCTGCGGGTGAACCTGCTAATAGCAAATGCGGATACATACAGCTCGACAATTTATATGGTGTAGAGCGAATTCAATGGTCTTATTCTTCTACAAGTTGGAAACGCGGAGTTATTTGTGAAATCAGGCTTGGCGGAGAAGGTGCCGAGTGGTTGCCGCAACGTATTATACCAAGTGAAACAAATGCTTATGCAACATTTTCTGAACAGGGATATGAATTTGAAGAATTAATAAATGCGGTAGATGGTGAAGATGCGGAAACACCTGTTTCTGTTCGTTTCCGTGTATTTGATTGTGATACTCTTACATGGGCAAGTGAATATAATCTCGATCCGAAAGACAGATCTCCAGAATATTATTATGCAAGACCTGGTGTTCTTCAACCGGTGCGTATTCATCAGATTAAGGTTTATTCGGCTTTTACAGGGGCTGAAATGGCACAGAAGATTCAAGAAGCAACAGGTGTACATGGAACTACTGATGAATGTTTTTATGTCAGAAAAGAAGGTTTGGAACTTTGTGCATCGGAAGAATGTTCGATGGAACTTTACACAGTTGAAGGAAAACAGATTCGTAGAGTACAAGGGAAAAAGATGGGTGTTTCCGACTTGGATAAAGGAATTTACATTTTGAAGGCTATTAATTCTGATGGAATAGTCAAAAACACTAAATTTTCTTTATAAAAAAATAGTGTATTAAGTGAGGTTGTGTCAAAATGTTGGCACAGCCTCTATAATAAGGTTAGTTATTTGTGTCTTGAATATAGACAATATAACTGATAAATATGATTTATGTTTTTACTATCAATTGATTGAAATCTGTTATTATGAAAAAGAAAATTACGTTATTCACTTTGTTTTTTGGAGTGTTGTCGGTATTTGCCCAACAGGCTCCTATTAAGATCGACTTTAATAAAAGCGATCGTCAGGAAAAAGAGGTACATGAACCAGGATATGTCTCATGGGTTATTCAGGATTGTGTGGATACAACAAGGGTTATCAATGGAATTACTTTTACACTTGCTAATGGAGAAAATTCAAGCGGCCCGTCTTTAAAATCTCATTGGTATAAAGCAGGTCTTCAAACTCCTTATTTTGCTCGTTTGGTAAGTGATGGAGTGATTGTCAACGGAGGTGATTTTGATGGTGGAGAAATAGAATTGACATTAGAGGGGCTTTCAGCAGGCAAGCATACTTTATTGACATATCATAATCAAGTAGATGCACCTACTGACAAGACGTTCGGTGAGATTTGCATTGATGTAAATGGGAAGCAAGTAGTCAAAAATTTACCGCCAACACAGCGTGTACTTAGTAATTATGATGCGGCGACAGCCTATATCGAGTTTGAGGCGGTGGAGGGAGAACCGGTCAAATTCCGTTTCTATCCGAATTATTCGTCATCGGCACCTTCAATAAATGTTATTATAAACGGATTGGCTTTGGATGTTCCTAATCTGGCTAAACAAGCAAAATCTCCTTCTCCGGAAAACTTGGATATCCATGTGAATGCAGAAGATGGTAATTATACTTTGAGTTGGACGTCGGCACCGGATGCTGTTGCGCATCAGGTTTATATAGGAACAGATTCACTGACTGTAGCTCAGGCAGATAAGACATCTTCTTGTTATAAAGGGGAACAGGCACATACTACTTTTGCATTAAATGATTTAACTTCCCGTTTTTATTATTATTGGCGTATAGATGAAGTCGAAGCGAATGGTGAGATAACCAAAGGGGATATCTGGAAGTTCTCCCCGCGTTTATTGGCTTTCCCCGGTGCTGAGGGATATGGACGTTTTGCACGTGGCGGTCGTGGCGGTAAAGTGGTATATGTGACTAATTTGCAGGATTATGATCCTACCATCGGCGAAACCCCGATTCCGGGAAGTCTGCGTTATGCTGTTACCGTAGAGAAGGGAGCCCGTACGATTGTCTTCGGAGTTTCCGGTATTATTACATTAAAGACACGCTTGACCTTGTCGGACTCTTTTGTTACAGTTGCGGGACAAACTTCTCCGAATAAAGGTATTTGTTTGAAGGGAGCGCCGTTTGGCTTTAGTGGTACCAGTGATGCTGTGATGCGGTTTATGCGTATACGTATCGGAGCCGGTCAAACTTATGACGGAACCGGATTGAACGGTGCTAATCATTGTATTTTCGATCATCTGTCGGTAAGTTGGTCTATTGATGAGGCATTCTCTTCACGTAGCGGACAAAACTTGACATTGCAAAAAACCATGCTGGCCGAAGCATTGAACGCAGCGGATCACCAGAATTATCCTTCCGGAACCCGTCATGGTTATGCGGCGACGATTAGTGGGGATATTGGTAGTTTCCATCATAATTTGTTAGCTCATAATGAAGGACGTAACTGGAGTTTAGGTGGTGGATTGGATGGTGACGGTAATTTTGCCGGTCGCATGGATATTTTCAATAATGTGGTTTACAACTGGGATGGCCGTACGACTGATGGCGGTGCGCATGAAGTGAATTTTGTGAATAACTATTATAAGCCGGGACCGGCTACATTGAATGGGGGTAAAAAAACTGCCTTGAATTTGCAGCATGATGATTATCCGGGTACACAGAAATACTATACAAATGGAAATATCGTAGAGGGATGGTATGAAGATTTGAGTAATCCTCAGAATGGTTGTGTGGATGGTTCATGGCCAAATGGTGATAAGAAATATGATCCTTTTGTGACAGAACCTTTCTTTGAATCGTTTGCCACTGTTCATACAGCAAAAGATGCCTACAAAGCGGTACTTTCGGACGTCGGATGTACATTGCCTATGTTTGATGATCATGATGTACGTATTGTAAAAGAAACTTTGGATGGAACAGCTACTTATAAAGGTAGTAAAACCGGAGAGCCGGGATTGATCGATCATCAGGATGATGCCGGTGGTTGGGAAGACTATCCCGAGGAAATTGTAGATCTGAGTGAATTTGATACAGATATGGATGGTTTGCCTAACTGGTGGGAAATTATGTTCGGAACAAACCCGGAATCGGCAGTAGGTGATTTCTCTGATGCAAATGCGGATGACGACGAAGATGGATATACAAACTTGGAAGAGTATTTGAACTACATGGCTGTACCTCATACTGCAGTCGAAGTGAATAAAGAGGCAGAGTTTGATTTGGCTCCCTATTTTGTGGGATATTCCAAGACCACTCCGGTTTATACGGTAGCTGCCATTCAGAATGCTACGGCAACGGTTGACGAAGGCATATTGAAAGTTACTCCGGAAAAAGATTTTGAGGGTATTGTGAATGTAGATGTAAAAGTGACAGACCAGGATGGTGCTTCTATGGTACGTTCATTTGCTGTCAGAGTGGGTGAAAAAGCCGTTTCTACCGGTATTCATTCTGCAAAGAATGATCAGGAAATCTCGGTTTATCCGAATCCGGCTGTCGATTATATCTATGTGAGTGTTCAGAGTGATGTTCAGG
>CAJJNP010000180.1 GCA_905193145.1 uncultured Odoribacter sp.
TACTTAATATCCTCTTGTAGGTTTAATTTTTAACCATTATGAATAATGTGTTAATCCTGTTGGATAATCTGGATGACTGGAAGCCGTATTACGAGACAAGTAGTGTCCTGACTGTTTCCGACTATCTGAAAAACAAACCGGTAGAAAAAGACCGGAAGTTAGTTATTAATCTTAGCGATGATTACAGTTATAACTCTGAAGGGTATTACTGTTCATTGTTAGCCCAAACGAGAGGACAGAAAGTCATTCCGGATGTTGATATAATCAACAAGTTGGAGACCGGGACGGGTGTTCGGATGGATCGTAGTCTGCAAGCCCTCTGTTACCAGTGGATACAGAAGAACAATGTCAAAGACGACATTTGGTATCTGAACATTTACTTTGGCAAATGTAGAGAGAAAGGTCTGGAGCGGATTGCACGATTTATTTTTGAGAATTACCCTTGCCCATTATTGAGGGTGGCTTTGAATACTCATCCCAGAAATCAGATCGAAAGTATTCAATTTCTTCCTCTGAATCGGCTCAATGATGAAGAGCAGGATTTCTTTGCCAACACATTGGATAACTTTAATAAGAAAATATGGCGTGCGCCTAAGTCGGCGAAGGCTTCCCGTTATAGTTTGGCTGTATTGGTTGATCCGCAGGAAAAGTTTCCGCCCAGCAACAAAGGTGCTCTGCATAAATTGACTGAAGTTGCTAAGAAAATGAATATTCATGTGGAAATGATTACGGAAGATGACGCCATCCGTTTGCTCGAATTTGATGCCTTGTTCATTCGTACTACAACATCATTGAATCATTATACATTCCATTTGTCGCAATTGGCTGCACAAAACGGAATGGCCGTTATTGACGATCCGCTTTCCATCACCCGTTGTACGAACAAAGTATACCTGAAAGAACTTTTTGAAAAGGAAAAAATTTCTGCTCCTAAGTCAACGCTGATTTTTCAGTCAAACGATCATTCGTTTGAGCAAATCAGCGAACAGGTGGGGGCGCCTTTTATTCTGAAGATACCGGATGGGTCTTATTCCATTGGCATGAAAAAGGTTTCGAATGAGGAAGAACTGCAAGCAAGTCTGAAGATGCTTTTTGAGAAGTCGGCTATCTTACTGGCGCAGGCATTTACTCCTACGGAGTTTGACTGGCGTGTCGGCCTGTTGAATGGGGTACCGCTGTATGCCTGCAAATATTATATGGCAAAAGGACATTGGCAAATTTACTGCCACTATGATTCGGGCAGAAGTCGTTGCGGACTGGTAGATACGATTCCTATTTATCAGGTGCCTCGGGTAGTGTTGGATACAGCCGTTAAAGCTGCGAATCTGATCGGAAAGGGATTGTATGGAGTCGACCTGAAAATGGTAGATGATAAAGCCTATGTTATTGAAATCAATGATAATCCGAGTATCGATCACGGGCTGGAGGATGCTATCATCGGTGATGAAATGTATTACCGGTTACTGAATCATTTTGAGCAGGCCTTGGAGGCGAAACATTATTGATGATGGAGACGGGTTTATTTGTTCGTAAAGCACAGCAAAGTGATATTCCTGCTATTTTGGAAATAGAATGGGAATGTTTTCGGGAAGATAGCTTTTCGAAAGAACAGTTTGCTTATCTGATAAGCCGCTCGAAAGGAACTTTCTATGTAATGATGGAAGGGGATAGGGTAATCGCTTATGTCTCCTTATTATTCCATAGTGGAACTCGTTATCTAAGGATCTATTCGATAGCTGTCCATCCGGATTTCAGAGGGAAAGGATTGGGACAGGCATTGATGGACCAAACGATTCGGACAGCTAACGAATGTAAGGCTGCTAAAATTACTTCGGAAGTGAAGGTGACGAACGCTGCCGCTATTGCGCTATATATGAAAAATGGCTTTATTCCGGCAGGAATAAAGCCATGCTATTATCATGATGGTTCGGATGCTATTTATATGCAACGGTTGATTCCATGAATTCATCTTCTCATGAAATCTCCTTTTCCTCGAAAGAATCGGCAAATCTTGAAATTCAGCGACTGTATAGGTTGGAGAAGGTCGAATAGCGGTAATGAGAAATAGTATTTCCGGTTTCCTCCCATTTCTTTGGCTGTTTGGTTAATAACGACAATTTGCATGATGAAGCGTAGTAACCAGATTAACAGTGCGATGCCTGCGACTAACCAATGAGAATTGAGGACGCCGGATGCGATGCCTGCTATACAGGAAACATAGAATAACAGACGGGAGAAAGTCTCAAATCCCAAAAGGTATCGTTGTATTCCCTGATAATATCTTGCGGTCGCCATATAGCTTATTTTTTCCTCTTTCCATTCTTTGTATCGGTACACAGGATTTATCCGTGTGGTGGCGTTGATGTCTGTTTCGACGCGGGTATTTGAAGGAGTTGCCAACTGGTTGATGAATAGGTCATCCTCTCCACGTTGCAGGTTCAGGTATTTGGAGAATCCTTTCTGTTGGAAAAACAACTCTTTCCGGTAAGCTAAGTTACGTCCGATACCCATATATGGTTTTCCGGCTAAAGCGAATCCCAGATAACGCAAGGATTGGAAGAGGGTATCAAATGCGGTACGTTTGTGCAACCATCCTTTTGTACGGTCATAGCCGCTATATCCCAATACGATTTGAGTCTGCGGAGTAAAGTTGCGTGCCATTAACTTTAACCACTGGTTACTTGCCGGCATACAGTTTGTTTCTGTAAATACCAGCCAATCATGTTTACTGGCTTTGATGCCTAATGTCAGGGCCAGTTTTTTATGACTGATATAACGTGCGCTTTCAGGGGTAAAACTATGGTAAAGATGAGGATATTTTTCTTCCATCATTCCCAGTATATCCTCGGTTTCATCTGTGGAAGCATCGTTGATGACAATCACCTCGAATTGCGGATAATCCTGTTCCAGAATGGCTGGCAGGATTTTACGCAGGTTTTCAGCCTCATTGCGTGCGCAGAGAATTACGGAAAGTGGAGGCAGTTCTCGTGAAAAATGTACCTCTTCTTTGCGTACAGCCTTATTATGGGCATGTATCCGATTGTACAGACCAAAATAATAGATGAGCTGAATGATAAAAAGAATGCCTGCCGCTGATAAAAGAATCAGTTCGACAGTATTGAATGTAAATGTTTCCATCAAATTTTAGTGTCGTTTTTACAACGGCAAAAGTACACAATTTTTCGGTAGTTCCGTCATCTCGACGGGAGGTTATTTCGTAAGTCCAGATATTCTTTTTTAAACATATCTACAAAAAGAAAGAATAGCGAAAGCAATAACGGGCCGAAGATCACTCCCATGAACCCAAATAACGGCAGACCGATGACTACTCCGAAAATGGTGATAAGCGGATGTGTATCTGCCATTTTCTTTTGGAGAATAAACCGGATCAGGTTATCTGACTGTGATACGACGATGGCTCCATAAGCAGCAATTCCGATGGCATTAAACCAGTCTCCGCTTATGGCAAGGTAAGCGGCTACGGGAAACCATACCAGTGCGGTGCCTACCATCGGAATAATGGTTGCAAAGCAGGTCAGAAATCCCAGCATCAATATGTTGGGTGCTCCGAAAAGGAGATAACCGATCATGGCTACTCCTCCCTGAATGATAGCCAGCAAGGGAATACCGATGGCATTGGAACGAACAATCATATTGATTTCGTGGATTACTTCTTGAGTATTGGTCTCGTTAAATGGCAGAATATCGTTGACGTATGCTTCCATTTTTTTTCCTCCGATCAACATGAAATAAAGTACAAAGATCATGACGAACAGGTTGATGGCGAGACTGCTGATACTCTCCATTATGATTTGTCCGATACGGGGAAGTATGGAGACAATGAATGTCAATGTATCTTTTCCTAATACATCATATCCTGTTTTCTCTTTGATAAATTCGGCTACTTGTTGGATCGGTGCGATATACGTTTGTGGGTCCAGATTGATATCTTGTAGTTTATTTACTACCATCCAGACGGTCAGTCCCAAAGGAATAAGGAAGACAAAAATAGTTTCTGCGGTAATCAGTAAAGCACTTAGGCTACGTTTTAGCTTTCGTTTTTCTACCAGATATCTCATCTGTCCGCGTACAAGAATATAAATAGTGAGTGCTCCCAATAATCCTCCCAGGAATGGAGTGATTTGTCGGAAGATGATGATCCCCATAAATAGGATGATGACGATGAGGGAATATTTCCAGTATTGTTCTTTGGTGCTCATATCATGTGAAATTCGTTTATATAATGAACAATTAAGGTATAGGAAAGGTTTGTTTTATGGTGAGATAACGAAATGAAAACAGTTTGGTTTCATTGAGCGGATATTCGTTAATATCCAATTGATTTATGTTAAATGTTAACGGATTGGTTGTTTCTATTAAACCATGTTATAAGATACGCTGCTTTGACCTGAAAATTTGGAGATAACCGAAAAGCTCGTATCTTTGTAGTGTGTTTTTCATAGTATTAGATTTAAGGTTAACAAAGATTGGCTGTCTGGGATAGATAGCCTTTTTTTATGTTATATATTCTGCTCTGTTTGACTATCCTCTTGGTTTTTCACAAAAAGCATTTGATTCCCACGTCCCACTTTACAGATTATGCCTTCTTTGGCAAACCGCTTTAAATCCTCTAATGCTTTATTTTTCAGTCGTCCGGTCAGTTCGGTATATGTGGTGCGTGTGATGAATCCATATCGGTTGACGTGTTCAAGTAGTCTTCTTTTCAGTTCTTCGTCATCCAGTTGGCTTGAAGCTTGGAAAAATAGTTTTTGAGCCCGTTCCAGTTTACCCGTTGCTTTCTTCTTGAATGTTTTGGAAGCAAGGAAATTCACTCCGTTGAATTGAATGGAAGGTGAACGCAGGTCTTTTTTATCTTTCACCAGTCGGGATTTTATCTTTCCGGAAAAATAACCGAACTCACCTACTTCTACCCGGTAGCCTTGTCCTATGTATTCTCCCACGAGGTCTACAAGTTCCATCAGTGTACCTTCTACCACTCCCGGCTTGTATCCGGTGCGGGCAACGAGTTGTTTCAATAGTTGTTTGGTGTTGATAGTGCCGTTAAATACAATGCTGGGGTACAACACATCCTTTTCTCCCTCTTTTGTAGTGAGAGCCGGTTTCTTCTTAAAGTCGTAATATGCCATTATTCTGATAATTAAATATATTCTCTGTATTCTTTATTGTTTTTTACTGTAGCTTTTATGAAACTGCTTAGTATAATTTTGCTCGTCCTGTTATAGGGTGTCTATTGTCCTGTTATAAAAAACTATTTGTTTTCCTATAAGAAAATAATTGTTTTGTTGTAAGGGGATAATGAAAATTATGCAGTAAAGGTATTTGTTTTATGTGAGGCGGACAAGTAATTGATGCAATGTTTGGGAATAATCTTCTAATGTGTTGAACAAGTGAACGTTTCTTGTCCTGTGCCGAAAATTATGTTTTTCAGCATAAGTGAGTGTTTTTCTATACTAATATTATTGTATTCTAAAAAAAATCCCTT
>CAJJNP010000181.1 GCA_905193145.1 uncultured Odoribacter sp.
CGGAAGGAGATCCGGCCACTTCTTTGTAAGTAACGCCATCTTTCGTAATGGAAGTTTCCATAGCCATCATGATGTGGTCGAACTTACCATTGGAAACATAAGTACCGGCAGGCCAGCGGAACGGTTGTCCACCCATTGCGGCAGCGATCATTTCGATAGAAAGATAAGCCGGGCTTTGGAAAGAAGAACGGCCACGAAGATCGATGATATGTTTGCCACCCTGTATGACACGTACTTTTAATGCTTCCCATTCTGTCAGCGGAAGACGGGTAGTTCCGATGAAATCAGTCAGCGGTTCGCCTTTTACTTTGGTAGTTGAGGCGAATACGGCCATCTGTTCTCCATGTCCGCCATACGTACGGCAGTTTTGAATGTCGGAAGCGGGAATATGGAAATATTTCACCAGTTCATTCTGTAGACGGGTGCTGTCCAGTGCTGCCAGTGTAGAAACCTGGGATGGTTTCAGACCGGAATATAGCAGTGTGATCAATCCTGTGATATCAGCAGGGTTAAAGATGACAACGATATGTTTTACATTCGGACAGTATTGGCGGACATCTTTACCGAACTGAGCGGCAATTTCAGCATTTCCTTTCAACAAGTCTTCACGGGTCATGCCTGCTTTGCGGGCTGCACCACCGGAAGATACGATATAAGAGGCTCCTGTCAATGCTTCTTTAATATCGGAAGTATAAGTCAGATTCACGCCTTCGAAACCGCAGTGATATAATTCTTCTGCCACGCCTTCCAGAGCGGGTGCGAAAGGATCATATAGACAAATATTCGGAGTGAGTTTCATCATCATAGCTGTTTGAGCCATATTGGAGCCGATCATTCCGGCTGCTCCTACAATCGTAAGTTTCTCGTTGGTTAAAAATTCCATAATTATATATGTTTAAAGATGAATAATCTGTTCTTGCTTATTACCGCTACAAAGATAACGACTTAATCGGATGATTGTTCATTGAAAATAGTTTTGTTTGATAACAAAAAGTTATATCCCTTTGGTGAAAGGGATGTGCCTAAAATAGATTATCTTTGCAGAGGATAAGAAACTTTCCTGTATCAATATGAATGACACCACCAAGTAGAGATATGGAAAGTTGCTGGAAATGATTTGGCGACAATGTAATTGTGCTGAACTTCTGTGCATTTCATCAAACAACTTTGTACGAATATAGAATAGGCAAATACTATTCAATTATAGTATCTACTCATATTTTTTACAATCTCTTTAATTTGTTCTTTGAGTGATGTTGGAGACAATACCTCTATTTCATCACCATGCGATAATAGTTCTTGGCAAAAATCATAGGTCGGCTTTAATAAATACTCAAAAATGGAATAGCTTTTGGTCGTTTCAACTTCACTTTGCGAGTGATGCAAGGGCAAAGCTTTAATATATTGACATTTTTTGCCATATACTTTAATTCGGATTTTATCAATGTTACAAATTTCATCTACGACAATACCGAAACTAAACTCAAAATAACTTTGTGGATCAAAATCTGATGGATAATTAAACGTTATATCCGTAACTTGTAAGTTCTGAATACGATCGAGCGCATAAATCATTATAGTATCATAATAAGGACTGCGGGCTATGATATACCAGCGTTGTTTGAACACTTTCACACAGAATGGTTCAATTGTAAATGTATTAGCTTCTTCTTTCCAATAACTCTGATAAGTAATCTCAATAATCCGGTTTTCCAGCATTGCTTCAATAATTGAGGATAAATATTGTTTTCCGGAGGGGATATCCTCAAACAAGATTCTTTGTTTAAGACGATGGCTTTCGTTAGCTAAGTTGTTTATGGTAAAGGTGTTAAGTAACCATTTTTTTATCTTGTCTTTATCAATATCATCGGCATTTTCTATGTAATAATAGTAACCAGATCGTTTGTTACATTCAATATTGATATCAAACATTGTTTCAATCGCTTTCCGGTGGTTATGGAATGTTCGTAATGGAATTTCTTCTCCGTTACTCATTTCGGTGCGTAACCAGCGCTTATTAATTTCTTCAAATGTAATTTTTCCAGCACGATAAATTGTGTCTATCAACCAAATATATCTGTCAAATAAGCCTTTTGCCATAAAATAAGATTAGTAATTGTATCTATTTTTAAACTATAGTAGAACTCTATGTCCATTCCTATCTATATAATAAGCTTGATTCCCGTGTTTTACCGGAATTAATTGGGCATCTCCACAGCATAGCATTTCATCATATATAAATGGGATCATTATTTCTCCTTCAATGGTAATGCTCCCATATTTCCCTTGAAGGAGAGCTTGAATCCATCCATATTGATCTGACCACGAAATCCAATCATATTCGAATGGAATAATTATCTTTTCGGATATATCAATAACTCCCCATTTTTTTAGAAATTCTACAGCATACAGACCATTCTCCCACAGATAAATTTCCGAATATTTTAGTGGGATCAGAATATTATTATTCAAGTCGATCACGCCCCATTTTCCAGACTCTTCATATGATTTATGCTCTTCAAATCCAATATTGACAGCTATATTTGCTCCTCCGTTATATTTTATATTGTCATATATCGGAGGTATAATAAACTCTCCCTTATCATTTATCAGTCCGCATTTCTCACGACAGCAGGAGTAATTATCAGAGAGAATGGAGTTTTGTACCCAAACTACGGCAGCCTCTTTTATAAAGGGATATGCCGTAGTTATAATTATATTTTCTAAACCCGATTTAGCCATTCTATAGCTTCCGGTATTTGTTGTTTCAAGAAATCATACCACTTGCCGGGACTAAAATAGCAAGAAGAATGTTTGATGAATATAATATTGATATTATTTTTTGAGTCCAATCTAATCGAGGTTTTCTTAGGATAAGCGTCATTGAGTTTTTCCAGTACATCAATGCCAGTATACTGAACTCCATATTTATCCATTATTTCTTCAAATAAAGTCACTGACTCAACTCCAACAAAAATGCAGTCTGTAGGTTGTAATATGTCAATTATGTGCAGAAAACATTTCCAAGCAATTTTATAGTCATCAATATTGGGACGTTCTTTAGTATCTTTTGAATAATCCATTTGCCTTTGGATGAAATTATAGTATGCGATTTCCGATAATGCAGTTTTGTTATCTGATAGAATACCCCTGTCACACAAGGCCTCCATTATATTAGAATATGTTTTGCTAGACCAAGATTTATTAATTAATACCTCATATAAGCAATTTCTAGTGTGTTCTTTATCTCTTATAAGTAATTCTCTCCTTTTCTCATTATTTTCATCACTATCTTCATTGAGATAGTGAGATTCACCAACTACTAAGAGTTTTCGTTTAGCACATTTATAACCTTTCCCCACCCAAGGGAACCACGTAAGATTTTCAATTTTATCAAATTGAGAATCTAATGATTTGTCTAAAATATTGTTCATGACGCTATAGTTTTAATATCATAATAAACCAACCTATATTTAAAAATATTGAGAGTGAAAGACCTGCAAATCGATCAATGGTATATAGCCAGTTTGCTTCAAATAAAGATACACAGCTGTTACGATATAGCATTCGGAGAGAAACAACATCATCAAAGTTTAAGAATGCGTAGATTGCAGATATAAGTCCAATTACACTACTTCCAATAAATAATATCCAGAGGAAAGTCCAACTTAGGAAATTTTGTATTAGTGAATCATCTAAGCCAGGTCTCCAAATGAGAAAGGCTACTATCAGCAAATATTTTATTATTCCTACACCAGCATTTTTCGTTTGTAAGGTTAATCCTCCAATAAAAACTGCAGATAGTATTAGAAGCTCAAGTAGCCCTTTGTGTGAGATTATTGTTCCATCGTCTTTTATTGGTGGATTACTAAATAGAAATATAGCTATTATCGAAAAAATAATGCAAAATATAACTCCTTCAAAATTGGCAATAATCCACGATATAAATGTTTTCATAATATCCTACTTTAATAATTCAACATAAAAAATCACCTTTCGTATAATTTCCATTTCCGGAGTAATTACTACTCCATTTCCATTTCTAACTATTTTCAGAATTACTTTAATTTGTTTTGTCATAGTTGATTAATTTAATTAACCGATATTTATCGGATTATCGATGTTCCGGTTGCCTAAAAAGAAAAAAGGACGCAACACTATCTTTTCTCTATTTTTCGGTTAGGCTCTGGTAAGCCCGGAATCAAAATAGGTAAAACAGTCTGCGCCCTTAGAGGGTACAAACCTGCTTCGACCAATATTTTAGATTCCTTGTTTAATTTACCAGATTTAACCGAATCAAATAATAGTCCGCAAGTTATGCTATATGTCTTTAAATAATCTATTTCTTTTTTGCTGTTTCTTTAGTTCATTTACAAAATTACAAAAACTATTTGAATCAAGAAATAAATCGATAAGATATATCGCAGACTGTTATGTTCGCAAAATAACAACCATGATATGCCAATTCGTTTCACAGGATGCTTGTTTTTACAGAATTATGTGTGTCTTTATGAGGCGGTAGTTTACGTTGCAGGGCAAAGGTTGTGCAAGGCTTAGAACATATAAGATTTCTGGTAAAATACTCTTTGGATAGAGTACGACAGTACGATTTTTATCAGAACCGCTTGCAGCTTGGTCATGTTTGTTCGTTAAGAGTTCGGAACAACCTTAGCCTCTTCAACGAAAATGCCTGACTCCACTTTTCTCTGATTATCGCATAAATCGCTCTTTTACAACCTTCTTTCTGAGCTCTGCTTTTAGTCTCGTTTTTATTTCTTATCTTTGTTCGTTATATAATAAATAGATAAAAGTATGAGTATCGAATTAGGAAAATTCAACCAGCTCGAAGTGGTAAAGGAAGTCGATTTCGGTTTATATCTCGACGGAGGAGATGAAGGGGAAATCTTGCTGCCCACCCGTTATGTACCCGAAGACTGTAAGGTAGGGGATATGTTGAATGTATTTCTTTATCTGGATATTGACGAAAGACTGATTGCCACTACACTGACTCCGTTGGTGCAGGTAGGGCAGTTCGCCTGTCTCGAAGTCTCTTGGGTGAACCAGTTCGGGGCATTCCTCAACTGGGGATTGATGAAAGACTTATTTGTACCCTTCAGTGAGCAGAAGATGAAAATGCAGGTGGGAAGATCCTACGTGGTCCATGCTCATGTGGATGAGGAAAGTTATCGTATCGTAGCTTCGGCGAAGGTAGAACGCTACCTGTCGAAAGATATGCCCGATTATACTCCGGGTGCGGAAGTGGATATCCTGATCTGGCAGAAGACGGACTTGGGTTTCAAAGCGATTATAGACAATAAGTATAGCGGATTGCTGTATGAAAATGAAATATTCCGTGCATTGGAGACCGGTATGC
>CAJJNP010000182.1 GCA_905193145.1 uncultured Odoribacter sp.
TTATTTTAAATACACTCGATGCCATGCCTCCGGAAGCAAGATATCACAGAGAAATTTTAGAACGCCAAGATATAAAATCTCTCATGGTTGTCCCATTGCTATCCAAGAAAAGGGTATGGGGATATATGGGTATAGACATCATTAAGCAATGTCGTAATTGGAGCAATGCCGATTATCAATGGTTCACTTCATTGGCAAATATCATCAGCATTTGTATTGAATTACATAAATCCGAGCAAAAAGCCATAGAAGAGCAGCAAATATTACAGCATAAAGAAGAGGTGCTCAATAACATTTTCCAAAACTTACCGGCCGGCATCGAATTATACGATAAGGACGGTTATCTGACAGAAATCAACGATAAAGAACTCGAGATGTTCGGTATCGGGAACAGAGAAGACGTATTAGGAGTAAACCTGTTTTCCAACCCTAACATACCAGACAATATTAAAGACAACCTCAGAAGACAGGAAGATGCTTTTTTCAACACAAACTATAACTTTTCCAACATAAACGATTATTATCCTTCTTTGAAAAAAGAGACCATCAATATAGTGACCAAAGCTACGGCATTGCGTGACTCTAAAAACAATTTCACAAACTACTTACTCATCAATGTAGATACCACAGAGGCTGCATCCGCCCGTTCGAAGATAAAAGAATTCGAAACCCTGTTCGCCCTTATAGGCGATTATGCAAAAGTCGGGTATGCCGTATTCGATGCCTTAAGCCGTGATGGTTATGCCCTTAGTAGCTGGTATGATAATATCGGTGAAAAAGACGGAATTCCCCTCCCCGAAGTTATAGGTGTTTATCGGAATGTGCATCCCGATGACCGGGCAGTTTTAAAGGAGTTTGTAGGTAATGTCAAACAAGGACAAGCTACCTGCCTGCGTAAAGACATACGTATCAAAAGAGCATCCGATAACTATTCCTGGACCAGCGTCAACGTACTTGTAAGAGATTTCCGCCCTCAGGACGGAATCATTGAAATGGTCTGTGTCAACTATGACATCACTCCACTGAAACAAACGGAACAAAAACTTATCATTGCCCGGGATAAGGCCGAACAGTTAGACCGGTTAAAATCAGCTTTCTTAGCTAACATGAGTCATGAAATCCGTACTCCCCTCAATTCGATTGTCGGTTTCTCGACTTTACTAACCGAAACGGATGATTTAGAAGAACGCGCAGAATATATCAGCATCATACAAAGGAATAACGAACTATTGTTACAACTGATTTCAGATATATTGGATCTTTCCAAAATTGAAGCCGGTACATTCGATTTTGTAAAAGAGAGATTTGAGATTGAACAAGCTTGCCAAGAGATTGTACAAGCGCTCAAAGCAAAACCTCAAAAAGGAGTAACGCTTCTTTTCGAATCGCATGCTTCACCCTGCCATATATATAGTGACAAGAACCGATTCACCCAAGTCCTCACAAACTTCATCAATAATGCCATCAAATTTACCTCACAAGGCAACATCACCGTAGGTTATGAAATAACATCCGACAATGCAATAAAAATCTATGTACAGGATACCGGATTAGGAGTTCCCAAAGAAAAACTCGACAATATATTCGACCGTTTTGTGAAATTAAACACCTTTGCTCAAGGTACCGGAATCGGATTATCGATCTGCAAAAGCATCATTACACAAATGGGAGGTGAAATAGGAGTCGAATCGGTCGTGAATGAAGGTTCGTGCTTTTGGTTCACACTTCCCTTGCAACAAGGGAAGTGAACTTTGAAAATTAATTGATTCATTTCCAAAATGTTAATTTCATCATAAGATATATATTTAAGTAAAACATTTCCTATCTTTATTCAGCTAAACATTCTTTTCTTATATTTAAATCAATACTTTTAATGAAAAAATGCGTCATTATAATCCTTACCTTTTTATATATAATACAAGGAACTGCAAAAGATACCCGAGAAATAATCATACGTGGTGACAGTGCTTTCCCACCTTATGAATTTATAAACGACAAAGGAGAACCGGATGGTTTTAATATTGATCTAACCCGTGCCATTATGGACGAATTGAAGCTACCCTACGACCTGCAACTGGAAGATTGGTCGGATATACTTCAGCAATTCGAAAAAGGAGAAATCGATCTGATTACCGGCATGGCAAAGTTCGAATCTCCTCAAAACGGCCCGTCCAAACTGAGCAAAGCCCACAGCTATATAAACTACAAATTCGTCTGCCGGAAAGATGCCCTTATCCAACATACAAAGGATTTATCACACAAAAACGTTATCGTACAAAGGTATGCCCTACCTCATAAAAAGTTAAAAGACATGGGATATGATTCCCATCTTATTCCGGTTGACAATATGATGGAAGGATTGAATATGCTATCCGAAGGTAAAGGTGATATGGCAATATGCCTTGACAACATGGCGCAATACATAATTTACAAAGACGGACTAACCAATCTTAGTATTATAGATTCCGAATGGCCATTACAAGAATATTGCTTTGTAGGTAGTGACACCCAATTATTAGAACAAATAAACTCAGCCCTTCTGAAATTGAAGAAAAACGGAGTATATGACCGGATACATGTGAAATGGTTGGGAGAAAAGCCGACATTCAGTATTCCTACATGGTTATATTTCCTTTTGGGGGCTCTATTACTCACCGCACTATTGCTATCCATCTTCGTCACAATCTATAAAAAAAGAGCCAAAAAGGGAGAAATTCTACTTAAAGAAGAAAATGAAAAACTCAATGCTTTATTACTCGAAAACAAAAATTTTCTAAACCGATATCAGACAGTATTCAATACTACTCTGGTGGGACTAAGCTACTATGATAAAAAAGGTATATTGGTAAGCGTCAATGATGAGATGGCCAGATTATTTCAAATGGATAACAAAAACAAATTGCTGAAAGAACAACTATCCATATATGCGAACCCTGTTTTGCGAAATCACGGTATTATAGACGAGCAAAACCAAATTCACGAATTTCATGGTATATTAAAATACGACATGCGTAAAGAGCAATGTCCGCAATACTTCGCCCGCTTTACCCCTTTCGATCAGATATTCTACTTCAAAATGGATGTTACACCCATAAAAGACCAGGAAGGAGAGCTTATCGGTATTTTAATTACAGCCATAGACCGGACGGCCGAGGAAAAACATGAACGGCAAATGGCCGAACAAGAAGCAAAACTCAATATGGCAATGAATGCAGGCAATGTCACTGCATGGATTTACGAACTGCACACACAAGAGTTCATGTTACGCGGCAATATGCGCACTGAAAAAGGACTCAATATGGAGAAGTATTTAGGCATGCTCCATCCGGACGATCGCATAATACAAAAAGAGCTATTCGATACAATCTTACATGGACAAAAAGAATCAGCGGAAACCGTATTCCGTTATATGCACGAAGACGGCACTTATCACTACTACGATAGTCGTATGATATCCAAAAAAGAAGAAGACACTGTGACAGCCATATTGGGAACCCAGAAAGATATAACACAAGAAATACTTAACAACAAAATTCTGAATGACACGATTGAAAAACTCCGTTTCGCCATTCAGACGGCAGGTATGGCCATGTGGGAATATAATTGTGACACACAACTGTTCACCACATATAATGAACCGGTAGCAGATTACAAGGACGGTGCAGTAATCTCCATGAGCACTTACGACTGTTATTCACAAAAAGACGACGAAAATCTGGAACTAATTGAAAAAGCAGCGGGTATCGTAAAAGACAGGAAGGATGAATCTTACAATTTCATTGTAAAAATGAAGACCAAATACGATTCGGATTGGCAGTATTGTACAGTACGCGGTGTCCCTATGGAGAAAGATAAAAATGGAACGGTCATAAAGTATCTGGGTGTCAGATTAAATATCACCGAACAAATCAATTATCAGAAATTTTTGGAACGGGAAAAAGAAACCGCCCAACAAGCCGATAAGCTGAAATCTGCATTTTTAGCAAATATGAGCCATGAAATCCGTACTCCGTTGAATGCCATCGTAGGCTTCTCCGAACTGCTTCAAACCACAGAAGACGTTAATATGCGAAAGGAGTTTATGAATATCATCAACAATAACAACGAACTGCTGTTAAGGCTTATCGGTGATATTCTGGACCTGTCGAAGATAGAATCGGGACTTATGGAATTAAAGTTGGAATCTTTCGATTTGGCAGATGCATACAAAGAAACCTTTATGGCTCTGAAGCAACGATGTACTAATCCCGAAGTAGAGTTTATCGGCCATAATCCCTACAAGAGTTGCTTGGTAAAACTGGATAAAAACCGTCTGGTGCAGGTAGGAACGAATTTTATCACCAACGCTATAAAACACACTGACAGAGGTCGCATCACTATGGGATACAGTTACATTGACGGAGGCATAAAATTATATGTAGAAGATACCGGACATGGTATACCGAAAGAAAAACAGCACAAGCTATTCCAACGTTTTGCCAAGCTCGACGACTTCACGCAAGGTACCGGTTTAGGATTAGCCATTTGTAAAGCAATCACTGATGCACAAGGTGGTAAGATCGGTATGGAAAGTGACGAAGGAAAAGGAAGTAAGTTTTGGGCCTGGTTTCCTTGTGAAGCAGAAATTGAGAGATATGAGGAAACGGAAGAAATTGCAGAGGATATCCTAAGAATGGGGCATAATCCGACTCTTAGCACTTCACAGGAGTCTTGTACCAATGATGTTCAGAAGAAATCCATATTAGTAGCCGAAGATATCGACAGTAATTATATGCTGGTAAAAGCCCTCCTTAAAACATCTGAATTAACCCGTGCCTATACAGGTAAAGAAGCGGTGGAACTTGCATCAAGCCATCATTATGATGCCATTCTGATGGATATGAAGATGCCGGTTATGGGTGGTTTGGAAGCTACCCGGGAAATACGGAAATTCGATACGGAAACTCCTATCATCGCCGTTACTGCCAACGCTTTCGAGTTCGACAGAGAAGAAGCCATGAGGGCAGGATGCAATACGTTCATAACGAAACCCCTCAACAAAAAAGAATTGAAAGAAGTATTAGGTGACTAAGAGTCTGTTTAAATTTTGCTCAGTATTATTCTTAAGAGAAAAAATTAAACAGTCTCTAAGAATTAAGTGATTTTATTTTATGTAAATGGAAATATCTCTTCATAAACAGAATATAAATAACGCTTAAAAGCAGTATAGTTCCCCCCATATACCAATATCCATTATCTTGAAACAAAAAATATCCGATTATCACCAATGCCTGTACCAGCATGTATACAGATGAAACCACCACATGAGGGATC
>CAJJNP010000183.1 GCA_905193145.1 uncultured Odoribacter sp.
AGCATCGCCAGAAAAATACTGAGACGTAATATATTTTTTATCTTCACCAAACACGAATATCCAGCAATCCTCTACATTCAATTCTTCCTCTGTCGCATACACATATCCTTTATCTTCCGCAGCAGCTTTTGTGATGACGGAAGAGGGGGATAGTTCGATGACGAGATCGCCTTTGCCGGAAACGCCCGGCTCGTCCATTATTTTTTCTTCAGTACATGCTGCAAAGATGAACAATGCAGATATAGCTGTCAGGAATATATTTTTCGTTTTCATAATTGTGTGTATTTTACCTGTCGATACTTTCATTTTTATACTCTCCTATTTAATCACAATACAATTTCCGGGATGGAATTATGAACCCAGTCTCTCGTATAGAATTCGATTGTGGAATCTCCCCAGTCCGGAGTGATCGTCCAACGCACTTTTATGTCGTAAAGGTAGCCGCCTTTGATACCGTTATGATCGACTTCCTTCGTTATACCAGCCGGATTGATCGGGTATATTTTCTCAAATGTTCTGCCGTCAACTGTGAACTTCACATACAAGGCTGTATTCATTTCAGAATCTTGTCTATATTGGTTAGCATAGCCATAGGCTGTTCCCATGTCAATCCATCCCGTTCCAATTCGGTTACTACGGTTCAAAAAAGCGCCATCTTTAACATTGACACTCGCATCTCCTTCAACAATCTTGCCATTTTGTTGCAAGTTCACGAATTTAGCTTCATCAAAAACAACAGTCGGATCCCCTTCAAAACCTTTAAGTGTCACATCAAACTGAGAGAAGTCAAGTCGTGCAGCCACATGGGATACCTTCACAAGAATGGTCGTAGGATTATTTTCCGCAACAGACGGAGATGAATAAGAATTAGTTATATCTTTTCCAAAAACAATGCGCGTAGAACCATATTTGATTAGTTGATCCGCAGAAAGACATCCGGATATTTGTTGATTCAAAGCACTTTGTGCATCTCCAATATTGATATTTTTCAAAAATTGATTACCATTTATAACAACATGGGCCTCCAATGTACGATTAGTTTTGTACTTCGTCACAAACTTCAGATCCTTCAAAGTGATAGAACCATCACTATTAGAACTTACCTGATTCCTATTTTGGGGGATTAAAATACCTATTACCTTTCCATCTTCCAATAAGAATACAGATACTTCAGATATCTTTTTTTCGTCATTGTTCTCATCACCTGTTGCAGGTCTGTCTTCACCGGGAACAACAGTTGTTGAAGCTTTTGTAGCCATTTCATTAAAAGCGACACCGAAGTCCAATACTGTATAAGCTTCCGTGGCTTCTTCAATACCCTTCTCTACATCATTCATGATAGCATCATCTTCCATGGAGCAGGAAAAACCGGCAAGAACCAATATTGCTGCGAAAAATATATTCTTAATTTTCATAATCCTATGTATTTTCTCATTTGACTTACGGTGCAAATGTACAGGGAATGCCGACAGGAGGCGATAGGCGAAACTTTCAAGATTAAGTGGTAAAAATACCAAAAGGCAAATTGAGAGGTACACCCTTTAATTGCGATAGAAACGATAAGCTTCTTTTAATAGACAAAAAATAAGGGGGCGTTTTGAAACGTCCCCTTTGGTTATTGTGAATCAATGATTTTATTAATTCGTATCATCTTCTGTTTGCTCGACCACATTCCACGGTGCCACTTCTATACTGAAATTGATACAAGCATTTTCCAAGATTTCATCCGGATTCGGGCTACCTTCACCGGTGATAGTTGCCGAGACCTTGAAAAACTTGTTGCTTGCAACATTACCGGCATCACCAACCAACTTCAAAGGGATATGGAAGTATCTTGTTCCTTTACTTTGATTCCCATCATAATAGTTGCCGGCAATAATCAAACGGGTCTGGTAAGCGCCACCCTCTTCTTTCGAATAAGACCCATCACCATTAGCAGTGAATGGAATACCCATAATGCTTTCCGGGCTATTTGCATTGATATATTTGTCAAAATCCCATCCTGTCAAAGCGTTTCCAGCCGTAGTCAATGACCTGTCGGAATATGTAGCCACCAATGCTTCATCTACAGTACTATTCAATGCAATCAAAAACTGATGTTCATCAAACGATTCAGGGGCTCCTCTGTAGAAACCGGCTCCCGTATTTTCTTCGCCCATAACCGATGCGTTAGCACGGACATTGGCCAAGAACACAGACGTAACATCAAATCTTATCGTTTTACCATCAGATTCCAATGCGCTGAAGTCAGCCTTCAAAGAAACCAATTGCACACGCGCGATGGAGCGAGTCATTATTACTTTAGTCGCACCTGCTGCTGGAATACTTCCTGTATGGTCGTCCTTTGCTGTTACTTTTTCCGGTGTACAAGAAGAAGCACCATTATACCAGTTTATGAAATGTTCCGTGTCGGAAGAAGGCTTTAAACCTCCAACAGTCAACTCTGGACTGTGCATTGGCAAATAAGATTTTCCTACTCCTACAGCATTTAATGATCTGATGTCTTTCGTTGTCTTTCCCTCCAAATCCACTAACTTGGTAACATCATTATAATGCTCCGTATTGGCCAACAAAACAACTTTAAAGGTTGTAGAAGAATTTCCCCCTTCTGTAGTCGGTTTTGCCACTTTCACATGGATAGCCTTGATTGAGGTGATGGACTGATTTTCGCCTTCTCCAGTAACATTATAGTCCTCACCTACCGTACCGGAACCATTCAAACTGACATGCTTACTGATCACATACTTTCCGGCTTCGTCAAAGACATAAGCCGTCAAAGACTGGATCTTGGCTTCTTTGCCGTTGCCGGCATCATCGTCACCTTCGGTCGATGCCTTCGTCATGACATCGGTTGTGGAGGCGAAAGAGAGATAAGCGTCTACCTCCTGCGGGCCGGATATTCCGTCATCGTCTTTTGAGCAGGATGCCATTGTGCAAACTGCCAAAGAGGCTAAAAATAAATTTCTTAATTTCATAATTATAATACGTTTAATTTGTTCTATTTTAAATATTTACCCTATGTGTTGCCATCATCAGATTTCAACATCCTGGCTCACTTGTCCCCAATTGACCACTTCGACTTGTACATCCAGGTCTCCGGTAGTCGGCCGTGGCGGAATCGGTATATTGGGATCTTTTTCGTGGTTGCCGTCGAAGCTGGTATCTCCGAAGGTGACATTCAGGCGATATACATAGTTGCGTTTAACGTAGTTGTGATTATATCCTCTGTCCAGACCGTTCCGGTTAATTACGGCGGTGAATATTTTTGTTTCCGCCTCATACGTGTCCGTTTCAAGCAAAGTTGCTCTGACCTGTATTTCTGTCGGGGCTTCAGAGCCATCGTTTTCCATCACGTAGTGCACATAAGGTGTGTCGTTTATCGGAGAACCGTTGGCGATATCGCGGTTCAATGCTGTCGCATCGCTGTTGCCGAGGTGTCCGGTTGCCATCACCACTCCCCAATAATCACGGCTGAAAAAACGTGAAGCCGTGCTCTGGTTCAATATCGTGACTTCTTCCACTCTCACCGTACGATTGCGCAGAAGTGTTTTTGTAAAATCGGTCTTGACATTGACCAAGTCGAGACGGGCGGCAAGACGAGTGATTTCGACTGGTTCGGCGATACCGTTGATATTTTCACTGCCCATCGATGCGTATCCCAGATAGTTGTCTCCCTTAACAAGAGGCGCTTGGGTCGTAATGACCGGACTGCTCATGACCAGGTTGCTCTGAGACTGGTCGGCAAGTTGTGCCAGCTTGGATTCGAAATCGGAATAGCTCGTAACACCGGCAAGCGAATTTTCCGGCGTATTGGAAACGATCACGATCTGCACCCGCATGGTCATAGCAGGCACGTTCAGGATAGAGGCCTCGCCTTCCGAGTTGGTTGCCTGCCAGCCATAGCCAATCAGTTGTGCACCGCTTTCGTCGAAAACGAGCACCGAAAGGTTATTTACTTTGGCCTCTCCGGCCAACTCATTCTCATCATTCGGGTGAAACCCTTTCGTTACGGCCGACCCCGCCGCCTTGACCGCAATGCTCAACGAAGCATCCGCATCCTTCCCCTTAAATGATTCTTCATCCTTGGAGCAAGCAGTACAGCATAGGAGTACTGCCAGGGTCGAGAGGAATATGTTTGATAGTTTCATAATCATAATGTTTATTAATTAAAGAGGTCTTGCCACACAACGAATATATCCTTCACCATTGCCAGAAACAATCTGCTTAGTCGTAACATCATACAATCCATCCATCGTCCAATATTTTGCTTCTTTCAACGGATTTGCTTTCTCCAACTCAATAATTTTATCTATTTCTGCTTTTGTCGGCAAGAAAGATTTTAAATAATTACCAATACTTGTCGCTGCATATGGGTTTTGATAATCACCTGTTCCCATACAAATTCGCTGCGCTCTAATTTTATCCGTAGTCCTACTAAAATATTCATTACGAGAACCATCCGAATATCCACCTTCAACTTCTTTAGGATGTAAATATGCACCATCAACACGACGGGCATAAACGGTTG
Organism: uncultured Odoribacter sp.; assembly: GCA_905193145.1. Next base: position 4,529 of record CAJJNP010000183.1, read on the forward strand.
ATTTATCGGATGGACTATAAGTATTTGTTAACAACAACAAAGGAAGTTCCTTTACCATCAATACTGATGTTTTTGTTTCCTCATTGGTTATAAAAGTCATCTTATACTCACGCGTATTATAAATATCCCCTTTCGCAACTTCATCTCTCCTATTTAAATTATCTGCAGAAGAAAAACTTCCCTGATTATAATTACGCCCTTCACCAAGAATACCGACATCATTCGGTGCAATAGCAAACTCAATCAAGGAATCTGCAGTAATTTTAAAATTGCCAAAATCAGCTGCAGAAGAACCACTCCAATATCCATTTTGATTAAAGTACATATTCATATCAGCCGACGAAACACCAGTAGTTGTCAACGTAATGCTCCCTGATGTTCCATTAGACACATAAAAAGGGACATAACCAAGACTCTGCGGATAACCGTCAATCACTAAATCTCCTTCCGGCAGGAAAGTCGCTTCATCTAATTTTGCATGTACGCGCCACTCATGTTTCAGCTCGCCATATCCGGCTTCTTGGCTGAAATCCAATGTCACTATATAACTTTTATTTCTACAGATATTAAAGTCTGAAGTAATATCTTCACCCAAAAAGAAACGATAATTAATATCACCGGCATCAACTGTTGTTGAAGAAGAAGTCTGGCTTTTCACAATAGAATACTTACCCTTTACTTCAATGTAAGTACAAGCCAGATCATCCCATTTCTTAAA
>CAJJNP010000184.1 GCA_905193145.1 uncultured Odoribacter sp.
ATCCTTGTTCCACAACGGAAGGTTGAAACGTGTCAACAAATAGTGCCGAACGGGAGAACTGCCACACATAGTTAAAGCATGAGAAAAACGTCAAACTTAAAGAACATATCACATTATTATCACATGCTTACCACGTAGAAATCCTCTCCATTTTCTTTTTTGTACCTGTACTCAATTTAGCCAACTCCTTTTGTTGGTCATCAGCAATCTCATAAGCATGGTACGTTGGATTGCTTGACAAGTTTTCATTGAAAAATATCAAAATCTTATGTTCTTTCTTCAACCAAAACACCAAACGCTTATTTTCCCCTTTCCCACACACGGCTTTTTGTAAGAAAACGGAAGCCTCGGCATAATTATATGTCAAAGGAGATATAACACCTCGATGGCCCTCTTTTGCAAAAAGTCCATGTTTCCTATAATTCAAATCCAATACTCGCTGTGGTTCCCTGTTTACAACAAACCAATCATACAAGGCTTTCTCGTCACATGGAAGAAATGGTTTTTCTGAGATTCCACCATTTTCCCTTGATGTTTTTAATGATTTTGGATGAACACACAACGCATCCAGATCTACAATAACCCCTTTTTCCATGCCACATTGCATAAACGCATCCAATATATCGCCGCCTTTCAAATCCACCCCATTTACATTTATGTCCGTAGGGACATAATTTTCCATCTGCTGATAATCTGCCCAGTCGTTCAGGTATTCCATCAACAGTATAGCCGCCTCTTTTCCCATCCCCTTTTCGATAGACCTATAAAAAGGAACCAGTACTTTATTATCGAAATAACCGGAATATTTCTCATGGTCAATAATGGACAAAGCACGAAATAGTTGTTCCATGAACGAACTAAGTTCTTCACAATTCTTATAATTATAAGCTTGCAAATAAGGATGAAAGCACTCCTCTCCATCCTTAACAATAGGAAATAACAAGAATACCCTGTTCATACTTACCATTAAAATCCAAATAATGTTTCCAGATCCATTTTCATTTGGTCAAAGAATCCCTGCGGCGCATCCTTAATACGGCAGTTCTTTCCTATTGCTAACGGAATTGCCTCGGCATTCATTGTATCACGATTCCTATCAAAATAATAAACTGCAAGATGAGTTTCCTTTAACTCTCCTTTTTTCAATGCTACCAATGCCCCGTTGATCACATGGTCACTGTGCGTTTCTAAAATAATTTGCACACCATGCTCCGCAGCCCGGGATATTAGTTTCATCAAAGCCGCCTGAGCAGCCGGATGTATATGCGCCTCAGGGTTTTCAATCAAGACCAAGGAACCTTTTGGGGCAAAAAGCACAGCAACCAACACAGAAAGGACATAAGTAATTCCGAAACCTGTATTCAAAGCATCAATCCACTTCATGGGGGTTCCTTCCTTCCTATAGCCAAACTTCAAAAAATACTCCGTGGAACGCTGCTCTATATTGATTCTTATATCAGGTGAAATCGCCGTCAGCCAAGCCTCTGTCTGAGTGCGCAATGACAAATCCTCTATTTCATCACAGTTAAAATTCAGTTCCTGAATCGGTATATTCTCATCTCCAAACCTACTCAGAAAATAGACCGCAAATTCCCCACGTCCCATTTTAAAAGAAAGTTGTTTGTGGTCGTCCACAACGGCGGTGTCTGTCTGGTATACAGACTGGGGGCCATCTCGGAATGCACTCAGGTATTGGAAATACCCACTAAACAATGAGCATTTTTCCAAATCCTCCCGACTGTAAGATACGGCAGATGGCAATTGGTTTAAACGTGTCACATCACCTAACGGATACTGGTAAGCAAAATCAAAATTACATCCACAATCCTGCATAATGCTTATCCGCAACAAGTGCGGCTCAACGGCAGTATTCCAGTTCACCAACTGTGAAGATTGCCCTATTTGAAAAGATTCTCCCCTCAAATTCACGGTCTGTGGAAATTCACCTTTCAAAAATGATTCCCTCAACATCAACATAGACTGTATCACTGAAGACTTTCCCATACCGTTCATCCCCGTCAGAATTGAAAGGTTAGCCAACCTCAAATCCGTATCGCCATGTATCTTGAAATTATGAATTTTATATCTTTCTATCATATCAGCCAAGTGTTTTACGTATAACCTCCTCCATTTTTTTGAACCTATAACCTACCGACTTAGATTTTCCTGTTCCTTCCGATAAAGTCTTTTGTAATCTCTTATCCTGAAACAACTCAATATAAAATGTACTAAACAAAGTCTTTTTAAGAATCAAATCATCTTGTTCAGCCTGTGTCAATTTAGAAACAGACACAGCCAAGGCATCAAACAAAGCTTTTGAAACAGGATTTCGCCTCCCACTATCCGATATTGGTTTCCTGAATGCATCATCCCCCAGTAATTCACGACAAACAAAAAGCCCACGACAAAATGCGACTTTGGCTCCATCCAAATCGTCTTGACTTAACTGGTTCAATGTATGCATTGCCACATTTAAGAATGCATCCATGTCACCCTCATAGGACTCATATCCGATTAAATAGAATGCCAAAAAGCGAAGGACGAATTCTTTATCTGCCATTCTTTGGGTAGACACCCCCTTCGTCATTTGACGGAACAAAGGAATATCAGCCATATCTTCCAACAGTCGTGTAGCCACTCCCTGATTCAAGGCATTCCTTATTTCTTGCGGGGTAAGCGGGGTTCCCGCAGAATTAATGCGTTGGAAAATCAGATACTTCACATCCGGAGGTGTTTTTCCTTTCAATATATTGACCGTCACCGACAACATGGAAAATGACAATTTTTCGAAATATTCAAAATCATTATATGTCTTCTTACCATATTGCTTTCCAAGAAAGTCAAGTCCTTTCAACTCCAGTGCCTGATCTATAGCAAATTTCTTCAAAGTACACAAACGCTGCAATCCGTCGATAACCACCCATCTTTTGCTATCTTTTTCTATACTGAAATAAAAACTGGGAAGAGGCAGTCCTAATAAGATAGATTCCACCAAACGGCTTTTCTTCTCGTCATTCCACAAATCCTGTTTACGCTGAAAAGCCGGGGTCAAATCTATGGCATCATTTTTCAACATGTCTATCAAGACACCTATCGTCACATTTTTCACCTCCACCTCTATGGCTGAAGGGTCAAAAGGTTGTTTTATGGGTAATGTTAGTGTGGACATCCAATCATATTTCTACAATACCCCACAAAGATACACTATTTTTTTAATTGCTTTTCATCTACATTCATTTTTACCCCCAAAAGTTGCTCCCAAGATTGATATATGGCTTCCAGAGCATATTTACGGCTCGTTACAATGGCATTTTCCGCCATACGCTGACGCTCATCAGACGACTGCATCAGGACAGACAACTTCTCTGCCATAAGCGCAGCATTATATCCCTTCTTATCATACGGCAAAATCAAACCATTTTTACCGTCTTCTACAATATCATATACAGCAGAATAGCTCCCGTAAACGGCCGGTATCACACCAAAACTCATACACTCAGCCAATACCAACGGGAAACCTTCATACTCTGATGTTAACATTAACACCGAAGCCCTTTCATAATAAGGTCGCGGTTTTTGGAAGCCCTCAAAACAGACATGCTCCAACCCAAGTTCTCTTGCCCTACGTTCCACACCGGCAAGCTCGGGACCATCGCCCACAATAGTCAACTGCCAGTCGGGAAAGCGATCTTCAAGCATCGCCCACGTATCCACTACGCGGACAACCCGCTTCTGATTATAATCTATGCGCCCCATATAAATAATTTCTTTCCGCTTATTCTCCTTGAAATAAGAATATCCCGATGCATCAATGGTTACAGGGTTGGTCTGCACCGTCAAATGGTCAGGTTTGCTTATACCCGTGAAAGCCTTGAACTTTTCCACAAAACTTGGCGAAAGCACCATGTAAAGATCGCTGTAACAGTAAACATAACGCATACTCCGACTGGTAATCAACTTAAAAATATATTTTTTGCAATGCAATAGCAACCGTCCAAACGGGTTGTGCGTAGTTTCCAATGTTATTTCCACGTCTTTTATGCGTGCGTTGGTATCAGGCGAATTGTGATATACGGCAACGGACTTCACTCCTAATCCAACTTTGGCCTTGACCAACACTTTGGCCGGGACATACGGCAATCCCCATTGATTGATTACGACATTCACTTTGTCGCCAACAAGAATGGCACGTAACTTTTCCACATTCGTATCCGAACAGCGAAAACCATCAAGCGTGTAGAACAGTATCCGCTTGTCGGCCCTTGCCGTCATCAACGGATTTGGCTTGCCGAAGCAAACAATACCAACATGGTGGCCGTGTTCCACGAAACTTTTAGCCAAAGTCAATGTCACCACTTCCTGACCGCCCACCTCAAACACCTTCATAAGGAACAATATATTCATATTCCGTTCAGTTTTTGCCAGACATCTGTTTCATCTTCATGTACAACGCAAACACGCCTAATTTGTAAAGTACAGGTTTTACAGCCACCAACATCCGTTTTACAAATGGCGATGGCAAATATTTGCGTTCAACAGCGTCTAACGGCAATGTGTTCAGGTCGCTAAAGAACTCTGTACGCCTTGGATTTACCGGCACATTGTGTTTTATCATTATACCGTCTCGTTTTATTATAGGATCTATCTCGGACGGTGCCCAAACAAATTCATTTTTGATTTGTTCAAATATCTCCTTGCCATGTGATGTGTGAATGAACACATTAGTGGCTCCTTTACGGCTAAATTTAGATGACACGGAAAACGCATCCCAACAATCAAAAATGGTAATATCGCTCTGACGATGTAATGTTTTGAAATGGCAATGATAACAGCTTGGACGCGAGCAAATATTCTTAAAGTAAAGACGAAGCATAATGTCAGCTTCCTTACCCTTGTGATAATACTTGCTCTTGTCGGCAAAGGTGATTGTTGCCGTACTGTAATCATAACCATAATGTTTGTCACGCGAACGATAATCTATTACCTGACTTCCGGCAAGGGTAGCATAGTAAGCCAAATATCGCGCTAACAACCGTGGACTTGGTGTGCCGTGGCACACCAAGTCC
>CAJJNP010000185.1 GCA_905193145.1 uncultured Odoribacter sp.
ATTTTATTTACTGCCAGAGCCGCTTAGGCGTGGCGAATTTTTAACGAACTATTGCTATTATTCATTTTGTAAATTAGACTAATTGCCCCTTCCCTTTAAGGGACAATTAGCTCAACATACGACATCGTCGATTAATTATTCTTTATTGTTACTCCTGCAGCATCAGCCCCCAACAACCCAACAATATTATCCGCTGTAACCAATGTATTTCCTACATAACAATTTACAAACGTAATATCAGTAGTTTTGGTAGCATCCAACTCAAAACCTTCTTCGAAATGACAATTCGTGAAAGTTGTCGGAGAATAAGGGCGGCAATAAGCATACTGATATTCGCCTGTTCCTTTGCCAAAGTTACAATCTGTGAAGCTTACGCTTTTGTATCCTGATGTATAACTTGTCCAACCGTTCAGAGTGGTATTTTTAAAGCTTACTGAATAGTTCGGATTGCTGCCATCAGAACTGAATGTATAGCAAACATTATCAATTACAACATTTTCTATGATAATATCGCTACTGCATCCAGCCGTAAAGATACCTCGGAAAGTTCCACCTATTGTCAAGTTCTTGATGGTACCTCCTTTTGTATAAATGGCACAATCCCAGTCCGAATTTGCTCCAGACACCTCCAATGTTTTACCATTACCATCCAATGTACCTCCTTCAGTAGTAATACCTGCTTTAGAATAACCTCCTTGGCTTGCATTACCTTTTACATCAGAAGTCAGTTTTACATCCACTTTTGCTTTAGTTGCAAGTTCTAATGTTGTAAAGGTCTTAACTTCTACGCTTTCCCCTTCAGCAGGGCTCTTTAAAACTTCAACAACGGCATTATTCACATTATTTCCTTGCTCTGTAATGGTTCCAACTTTACGTCCAATAATCTGACCGGCATTGGCATCTTTTGTTTCAATATATTCTACCAACTGGTTGGCAATAACCGTTACATTATCTATGGTGCTACCGCAGACTATTGTTCCAGTCTGCGCACAGCCAATCAGGGCTGCTACATCGCGATAGGCCTGAACAGAGGTGTTGATGACAGAACAGTTTTCCACCTTGGAACCACCTTCACCTACATAACCGACAATGCCACCGGCCTTGTCACCATTGTCTTTCTGACTAACGTTAGATACAATCTTACCACCCTCTACATGGCAGTTTTCAATATGTCCGTAAGTATAACCCACCACAGCTCCTACATAATGATTGCCCGCAACCATTGGGTTCACCAATTTTACATTCTTGATAGTACCAACTGTATTTGCAAACAGACCGGCTCCATTCTCAACTCCTGCTCCTGTAACGGAAACTGTCATATTGCTGATTGTATGGTTGCCACCATCAAAAGTTCCTGAGAATGTTGATCTCAAACCATCTCCACCAACACAACCGCTACTGATAGGTATCCAAGTCTTCACATTACTCAAATCAATATCGTTAGCAAGCACAACGGTCTTTCCATAGAAATTGTTTTGCTTATAATATTCCGCATTAGCTCCTTCCGGTGCAGAGGCTTTACCATTTACTACATCTCTAAACCACTTCAAACCATCTACAGACAAAAGACGATAAGTACTACCTTCAAGCACTACGCCCGGAACAATTTCATTGGTAGTCTGTGTGCCACCTTCTATGTTATTTTCTCCATCGTATGCCGGATCAATCGTAATATTAAATTTAACATTACCGCTTAAGATGTTACCAAGAATATTTGTACGCCAGTTGCGTTGTACAGGGACATTGTTCAAACCTTGGCTAAAAACATATTCTGTATTATCTGCATATTTAAAAGTAAAAGCAAGACTCTCTAAAACAGATTTTTCAGCTCCAGTCAAAATGTAGCTCATAGACAGATAATGATATTCAACAGCTGTACCCTCTCCATTTTTCACGGAAAGTTTTTCTGTTGGGATATTATTCAATGCATATTCAACCTGCTCGCTACCGGTAGCCTCGCCGGTCAACAAGTTGATGACATTGGCAGCATTTTGAATAACGGCTTTAGACGATAAGACCTTCCCTTTGGAAGCCTCTGCAGCATTCCAATCCTCCGCAGTCACACCCACATTCAACTGTGCAAACGGACGCTTCAATTCCACGTTCTCTGTTGCATCTCCCGTTACTGTCACCTTTACCGTCTTGAAAAAGGCATCACGGGCCTCATCGTTATTGACTGCTTCAGCATAGTCAACTTTCACACTCGTTAAGTCACTCGTATTGTAAGCCGTACAAGCTGCATTCTGTGCCCAAAAAGCAATCTGGTAAGTCTTACCCTTAGCCAAATTAATACTTACGGTATGTCCAGACTTTAAATCAGCAAGACCCGTCTCCTCTTTTTGAACCTTACCTTCAAATACATTCAATGCTGTTCCATTTTCATCGTAAACCGCATATACCAACTTGTCAGCACCGGAACCATCGCTAATAGCTTTCGTGTTGACTTGATTCTCCAGATTCAGCGCAAATGTCACTTGCGCTTTTCCGCTTGAATTGTCCGAAATCAATTCATCATTCGAACAAGATGCCATAAACAGACATAGCACTATGGCACAGACTGCAAACACCATTTTTCTCATAATCATCTTTAAATTAAGAAATTAAACAATTCATCACTCACTTTATTTATACTATTTTCAAGGAAATACGATATTATGATCTCCCTCATAATCCGGATTGATAACAACACCTCCTGATGCCTTTGCCATCAAAAATTTACCAACCATAATGGTATGCACAGCCCGCTTCAAAGGCACTTCTATAGGATCTGTCAGAGACAATTGTTTTCCATCCTTATTAAAAATCCCAACCTGAATAGTCACAGCAGACTCTTTTCCATTTACAAACACATAATCAAATCCCAAAGAAGCCTCTGTTTCGTTAAGCTGAGTCAATTTAGACTCAAACATCACACCCGTTTTAGAATCCACCGGCTTATCCGTAAACATACTATAGGCATGAGGCATAAACCCAACATAATAGAATACCACTTTATAATCATTCACATCCACTTTCGTCACTGGCTTAACACCATCTCCAGCCGATTCAGCCTTGGATAAAGCCTCCATCTCCTTGATTATAAACTCTTTTAAATCATTTGTCACGAATTCAAATTTCGCCAATGGACGCTCCATGGCAACATCCAATGTATCCGGCAGAACTTCTATAGCACTTGCCTCCAACGTTATCTGTCCAACACCTCTAAATGCATCTTTGTAATCCGTATTTGCCCGATGCTCCCCCTGAAGCACTATTTCCGAGAAATTATCAATTCCATAAATCGAGTGCTCCAAACCAACATTCTCCACCAAATCCGACCATACCATAATCTGATATGCACCTGATTCCAATTCCAATACCACTTCATGATTGTAACCATTCACCACATCTTTTGTAAAAACAAATTCTTCGGTATAATGTTCCCAATCCACCTCTCCGCCCCGAAGGGGATATGCCCTGACAACATACCTTATTTCTCCAGCTTCACATACTCCTTTCGTTGCCCGAGTTTCATACAAATGCTCCTGCTGTGAAAAATCAGTTTGAAACCCTAACCTCAAACAAAAAGCAGTTTTAGACGAAACATCAGGATATTCGTGCACATTACAACTTCCCAACCCCAACAATACTAACCAGGCAAGCAAAAAAAATCGTGTTTCCATTTTTACTTACTCCTCTTCTTTAAATTAAACATATATGCCAACGACACGGACAAATTGTCTATCCCTATATAAGTACGCTTTTTATAATCAACCAATAGCCCGTCTTGTACATTCCTAAACCGGTCATAATGCACCCGATAGGCTCCAGCACCGAGAGCAAACTCCATTTTCCAATGTTTGCTTTTACCCAACCACATCCGATATCCCCCACTTAAACCTCCTCCTCATGCAGGAGTCTCTCGTCCTAAATCCTGAACTCGATATTCTTGATTCAATGCCATATTAAAATAAGCCATGCTCATATGAGCCCCAACAAACCATCCGTCATTATCCCGAAACCAATATCGAAATTCCGGCTGTATCGCAACCGTCCGAAATTTTATCTTCTGCACAAAATAATCCCAACCCGAATAATAAACAGAAAATGCAAAGGACCAGTGTTTCCATAAATCAACCTCAACCGCTGCATTTGATATCAACAACCCCCACCCGACTAAATTAGTCTTCAAATGAAGTTTACGCCAGTAATCTATCTCCTGTTGAGCAGGCTGTTGTCCGGAAGGCATTGCAACACTCTGCTCAACGATAGCCGACTTTTCCATGGCAGATGTTTTCAAGGTATCTATGGCATTCTCTTCAACATTCCCCCCTATTAAATTATCCGGTACGATTACAAAAGTCACGCAAGCTTTTCTCATCTCCTCAAAAAAAAGGTCATTCAACTCATTCCATAATCTGCCGCCATACAATCTTTTCAAAGCAAGAACCCTATGATCAACATGCCTCTTACCATACTTTACAATTTTCGGTTCACGCCAAAGAATCTTGAGAACAGTATCTTTTTCTACAAAATCTGATTTTTCAACCAACGAAATAAAATATTTCCAAGAAATAAAATTATCTCTCTTTACAACCAACGTATCTGCAAAGCAATAACGATTGCGTATCCAACGCTCTAAAGCCTCCTGTCGCCTACGTGCAAGATCATGATTCAACTCTAAACTTCCATCCGGAGAAGCATAACCTTCTATATGCATTTGCACCAGTCGCTGCAACGAATCAGCAGAAAGCGGCCGTAAGAATGCCTCGATCGCCACGAGACGTTCAAGATTGTCAACATACACAGAATCTATAACAGCACTATTTATCTTAAAAGACACCGCCGTCCGCAAACGAACCTCTTGCGAATAAAGATTCTGCGCTACAATAACAAATATCCATGCAAGCAACAACAATTTCCGTTTCATAAACAAAAATTCCTTAATAGTTTTCCTATTTTTTTAACT
>CAJJNP010000186.1 GCA_905193145.1 uncultured Odoribacter sp.
ATTTACCCATGGCGGCCTGCTTTTTGATAGCATCTTCGCCACCACCCTCAAGTACAATTTCTTTCCTCTTTCTTAAGTCAAGAATATTCCTTTTAAGTGACATAGTAATTTATTTGGTTAATATATCATGTAATTTCGGACATAGAAATTACATCCCATTCAAACTGCAAGATTAAGCAAAAAAAATGATTTATAAAATACTTGCTCTTGCATCTCGTGGGCTATGTCTTGGTAGAATAGGCTTTTTGAGAGATTGATTTAACTATTTATGTCAGTTTTTATGCAATTTAATAATATGATTAGTCGGCTTCTTGCTCTTTTTCCAAGGGGGAAATCGTCCCGGAATAAGAAATTTGTGCGCGATTGTTACTGTTCAGGCTGATAGAACAACCGTTTCCTCCAACGGCTTCTATCGTGAACTGGTATTGGTCGTTTTTCCCGACAACGGTGAAGGTGTAAAGAATGGATTTTTTCCTCTTTTTTTCGATGATTTTAATCTTTTCGTCCTTGATTTTGTTGTCGAATTCAATTCCGCCGCTTTCACCGTAAGGCAGACTGTAGGCACGACCGAAGAAAGGCAGGTGTCCTTTGGCAATCGTGTCGTTGATGCTCATTTCTCCTCGAGGGTTGAAGCGGGATATATCTTTTCCACTTGTCGGAAATACGCGGTTGATTTCGATTTGGAATTTTTTGCTTTCAATCAGTGTGCGTGTAGCCTGAAATGCTTCCTCAAGCTGACGGGCTTTCTCTTCTTTGGATAGTTTCTGTGCAATTGCCGGCGGTGCTAACGCAAGCAGCATCCATACTGTCAATACATACAAAATTTTCATGTCTTCTCGTTTTTAGTTGTTTACTAACAAAAGTACAAAAAATATGCCAATAAACCATGGGCAGGACGAAATATGCGTTGACTTGTATTTTCAAATGTATTGGCAGTGATCTTTGTGCTGAAGTATGCAATGTGATTGTCCGAATACGGAGACCGAAAGCCGTCCGGGTCGCTCCGAATGATGTCTTGCAGACCTCTCACAGATGTCTCACTCCCCTCTTACGTTTTCCCGTTCTTCATCCGAAGTTCCTCCGAAGCTCATCCGAACGCATAGCCGGAAGCAACGGAGAAGCAATGGAGGAGCTTCGGAAAAAGATGGGAGGGAAGTGGGAGATTCAGATAGGTGGAATAGGTCTAAATAGATGGATATTTATATTTTTTAATATTATTTTCTCTTTGCAGAGAAATTGGTGTTGTATATTTGCATTGAAAATTAATTATAATATACAAAATAATCATGCTTTTAAATCATTTTTTCAAAAAGATTGTCAGATTTGCTGTCGTATTCTTGTGTGTGGTGGGAATGGCGGCTTGTCTGGACGATGAGAAATTGCCGTTTACGGCTCAGTTGCCGTATACAAGTATGGAATATCCGATCGAGCCGGGAGATACGGTGTTGGTGAAGGGGGATGGATTTGACGGGAACGAGTCTGTGCGAATCGAAGGTGCTGTTTCTGATGGTTCCGGAATGGGAACTGTTTCCAGAGAGTGGAATGCCGTGATTGTGAATGTGAGTGGCAGTGAGTTGCGGTTTGTTGTGCCTGAGGAGGCTGAGAGCTATTGTTATGTTTATTTGACCCATGCCGGTTATGAGATGGAGCTGGGCAGCCTCACGTTGGGGATGACTACCAGCGGTGACGGTGGTATTCCGGGAGGTGGAAGCATCGGCCAGTATCAGGGGCGTGTTGTGAGTGATATCGAAACAGATCGTGGAATGTACCATTTTGAATATGTTGAAGACCGGTTGCGTCATGTGATTTTCAATGGGCAGGAAGGATCAGAAGAGTTTATTTTCGACAATTTTTCTTCAAGGGAGTTTATTGTAGTGTCCAATAGGCGACCCGATGTTGTGTTGCGTTGTCGTCTGGACTCTAAGGGTCTGGTAGAGGAAATTCTTCAGTCAACGGGAGGTTCGGAAACGGGAGAACTGTTTGTGTCTTTTATTCGTCAGGATAATTGGCTGGAAATGGTTGATGTGGAAAACAATATTTTTTATAGGTGGGATAGAAACATCAATAGCGACCGGATATGGGCATACGATAGGACAGACGAGCGAGAATTGCGGAGTATGGCGGTGCATAAGGAGAATACCAATGTGCCCAATGATGTCAATATTGATTTGAATGCTCCTGCTTCCTTTGTATTCGAGAATGAACTGTTGAATGTGCTGAATATGTGTGGCTACCTGATGCCGAAGGAAGAGTATCTGGTGACGGGACACAATTATACGGAGGGAAGCACAGAAGAGGAGCAGAATGCCAGTTTTTCGGTAGCAGGCTATACCTATGATTCAGACCATCGCGGGCGGGTGTCTCGGATGGATTCGCAGGATTGGGGAAGTGCAAGGTTTTGGCGTAGATATATGCAGGTAAGTTATATGGATTAGTTGAATTAAAATGTAAAAGAGAATGAAAAGAGCTATTATATGGATGTTGTTGCTGACAGCGGCAATGAATGTGGCAATGGCACAGAAAAAGAATCCTTACCGTTCGGAACGGCAGGAAAAGGTTTGGACCGACCGGAAGGCATGGTTTAATTTTGCATACGGCAAACAGAGTCTGAAAATAGATAAGGGCGATATTTGTCTGCATAGCGATTGGGGTGCCGGAATCTCAACGGGACGTACCTATTATCTGCACAGACGTCCGATTCTGGGTTTGATGAAATTCGGTTTGGACTGGTCGTATTTTGATTTGAATGCTGCCTGTTATTCAGCTCCTTCTATGGATATGGAGGGCGGATATTACTATCCGGACGGAGTGGAAAAGCCCTCTTATAGTGAAGAGGAGGAGGAAGACGGGGCGTCTGATATATATAAAGGTGAGGTGGGCATGCAGTTTGGTCCTTCCTTGACGGTGAATCCGGTGCATGAGTTGAAGGTGGCTCTCTATTTCCGTGTGTTGCCATGTTATTCCATTATTTATGCAGATGAGTTTAAGGGCGGATATGCCACTTATTTCACTTACGGGGCTTCTGTTTCCTGGCGGGTGATTTCTTTGGGAGTAGAGCAGCGTTGGGGAGATACCGACTTGAGCTTTGATTGGGATGAAGAAGAGAGTATGGATGTGAAGTTTTCGGCAAAAGGTCCGCGTTTCTTTTTGAGTTTCAGATTTTAAAGATGTATTCCCGCTTTGAAAGAGCAGGAATTACCGGTATGCTTAAATACAAAAAACGAGGCTTCTTCTTTGGAGGGAGCCTCGTTTTTTGTAATTATATTGCAAAGTATTCTGTCTTTAACCAATAGGCATAAATTGGGTCTTGGAATGAGATTTCCCCGGCTTTGTTATCCAAAACATCATTCTTGATGAGGGCAGCTTTAGAACGCGCTATTGAGGTTGTCGAAGAAATTTGGTAGCGGTGCATCACTTCTGTAGAACTGATTGCTTTTTCGCCGGCAATGAGAGCTTTCAGGTAGTTCAGTTGCTGGGTTGTCAGTGTTTCTGTAATAGTCGCAAACAGCAGGCTTAATTGCTCTACCAACGCAGTGTGTGCCTCGTGTACAATTTCAATCGTACACACATCTTTTGTTCTCAACCATGACTGTTGTGCGAGTTGCTGTGCATAATAGGGGTGGTTGTCTACAAGTTCTACAATCAGGTTGGCTGCATCCTTGTCAATCGTTTTTCCTGTATCTGAGAAGCGGTTATCAAAGAACTTTACGAGGTAAGGCGTGTTAATTTTATCAAGGAATATCAGATTTCCGAATTTGTAAAATGGTTTGGACGAGTTGGTAAATACCTCCATCATCATGTGGCGTTTGCTGCCATACAGACAGTAAGCAACATGATGATGTTGCTGCCAGTGCGAGCGTAACTTTTTCTGGAGATAGTCCGGGTTTGAGAATTCGGCTATGTTCTGGAACTCATCGATGCAAATAACAATTTTGATACCCTTTTTCTTTGCAATTTTTTCGGCAAGGTCAAGTACTTCATCAGGATTCTGTTTTACAGATTCCCAATCAAAATCAATAGATACCTCGTTTGTCGGGTCTGTGCCGATCGAAATCTTTGGAACAAGTTGCGAAAAGAAACTTTTTGCACTTTCTACTGCCTCTGCCCATTTTGATGATGTCGCGGCAATTACCTTTTGTGCAAGTAATGCATAGAAATGTTCCTCATTGCGCACATTAAACAAATCGATGTGACATATCCGCAACTGACAATCCTGTTCCATTGCCAATTTTGAAGCCTTGTTGACAAGCGAACTCTTGCCCCAACGGCGGGGCGAGATGATAATTGTATTTATTAGTGATGTAAAGTTCTGGACTAAGTCTGCGGTTTCCTTCTCGCGATCGGTAAAATTTTTATCGGTAGCAATTTTCCCAAATATAAACGGAGTTTCCATAACGCTCTATTTTTGATTTTCTGCACAAATATAATACATAAAATGTAATTACATAAATTGTTGTAACAAAAAGTGTGTATACATCTTTTGTTATATCCGTTAAGTTTATGTAATACCTTATGCTTGTGGAATGGGTCTAAATAGGCTTGTATTTACAATATTTTGCTATTTTTTTTTTTTTTTTGATTATTTTAGAAGTTGTATATTTGCATGGTAAATAGTGTGTAATATACCAAAAACCAATAAATTCAATAGTGATGAAAAAGATTTTTTATTATGTAAGTGCGCTGTTGCTGGCAGGAGCCTTGAGTTGGTCTTGTTCCGACGATGATAACGACGGAGGTGACGGCGGTAATGGCGGCATTGTTCTGGATAAGGGCACGCAGACTGAACAGGTGGTTTATGCCAACGACAAAAGCGGTAAGAACGAGGGTATCAAGTTCACAGCCCAGGG
>CAJJNP010000187.1 GCA_905193145.1 uncultured Odoribacter sp.
GTGAAAATGTTCCCAAACGCAAAATTCATTTATCTGATGCGTAATCCGTATACGGTTTTTGAATCTACACGAAGCTTTTTTACGAATACGATTCAGCCGTTGAAGCTCGAAAATATCAGTAATGAAGAGATTGAAAAGAATATTCTGTCCATCTATGCCAAGTTATATCATAAATATGAAGCCGATAAACAATTTATTCCGGAAGGAAACCTGATGGAAGTGAAGTTCGAGGATTTTGAAGCGGATGCTATGGCAATGACGGAAAATATATACCAAAAACTTTCTATTCCCGGTTTTGAAGAGGCACGTGAGGCCATAGAGAAATATGTAGGCGGTAAGAAAGGGTATAAAAAGAATAAATATAAGTATGACGACCGTACTGTTCAGTTGGTAGAGGCCAATTGGGATTTTGCTTTGAAACAGTGGGGATATAGTCTTTAAAAGAAAGGAGAAACGATGATGAGGAATGCATGTCGCCATTTGTTAGCAACAGGTTTTGCTGCACTATGCTCAACGGCTGCCATAGCGCAGCATAAAGTCGAAATGCTCCCGTTTGGGGATATGGATCAGTGGGTTAATAGAGAAATTAAGGAATCCGGTATAATTGGCGGCCATACTAAAAATGTATATGCCGTGGGTCCTACTCAGACGATTACCGGTGCGAAAGCCTATAAAAATTTAGGTGGTTCTCCGTGGGCTACTTCCAATGTATTGGCTAAAGTTGCCGGTGTGGTTAAGACCAATACTTCTGTGTTTCCGGAAGAACGGGGCGATGGTTATTGTGCTCGCTTGGATACCCGTATGGAAAGCGTGAAAGTGTTTGGCTTGGTAGATATTACGGTGCTTGCAGCCGGCTCTATGTTTCTTGGGTCTGTTCATGAACCGATTAAGGGGACTAAGAATCCCAACAAGATGCTGGAAATGGGAATACCGTTTACAAAGCGTCCGATTGCCCTTCAGTTTGATTATAAAGTGAAAATGTCCGATCGGGAGAATCGAATCCGTGCAACCGGATTTAGTAAGATTACAGATGTTGCAGGAAAAGATTTTCCGGCTGCTATTTTATTGCTTCAGAAAAGGTGGGAAGATGCAGACGGTAATATTTTTGCGAAACGTGTTGGTACGATGGTAGTACGGTATTATACGACAACCGATTGGCACAATAATGCTACTTATGAGATCCTTTATGGTGATATAACCGGTAATCCGGCGTATAAGGCACATATGATGCGTTTACAAGTTGAAGAACGTTATGCGCTTAACAGTAAAGGTGAAAGCGTTCCCGTTCACGAAGTTGCTTGGGGGGAAGAAGGAGATGAACCGACTCATATGGTGCTCCAATTTACTTCCAGCCACGGTGGTGCTTATATCGGATCTCCCGGTAATACATTCTGGGTGGATAACGTGAAGTTGATCTACTGATAAGTATAAAAGGTATATATAATAAAGGAAGCGAGTTGTAATCGGTTAGATTGCAGCTCGCTTTTTTGTATCTTGTCACATATCTGTTTCTGTTGTTTTTAAGATATTCTTATGTCATGAGTAAAAGTATAAAAAAATAAGGTGTCCGATTGGAACGAACACCTTATCTCTATTTTTTATTTTTGCTGTCATTCCATAATAACTACACGGTTCAGTGAGTCTTTATCAAACATATTGGGAGTTCCGCCATTTCCGATCAGTTCAAGTTGTTTTTTGTCTACACCTTCTTTAATAAAGGCGTCGTAAACAGCTTGGGCACGTTTTTCAGACAATTCCTGGTTCCATTTAACACTGCCTGTAGCCTGATCGCAATAACCTGCGATTTTGTACTTCTTATCGGGATTAGCTTTCAGTATCTTGGCTGCTAATTGAATATTAACCATGCCATAGTCGTCAATCTTAGTACTACCTATTTTGAAGAAAATAGCACGTGGACCAGCAACTTGCACCTCTTTTACTACCTCTTGAGTTACAGGACGAGCATTGACCATAGCATTCTTTGTATCAGCTAAATCAGTTTGTGCCTGAGCTAAT
Organism: uncultured Odoribacter sp.; assembly: GCA_905193145.1. The sequence goes on from CAJJNP010000187.1 coordinate 2,017, forward strand.
TCATTACGATATTTGTTTAATTCGTCGTTAATAGCGCTTTGGTCAATTTTAGAATTACAAGATACAAATTTTTTGCCACCAAACGTATAAGTTGCACCGGCTGTCAAGTGAATATATCCGTCTGTTTTACCACTGCTGTATGCACCCAGAATGGAAGGGGTAACCTGTCCGCGAGCTTCTATATCGATGGCCCATTTCGGATTGATATTGAATTTTGCCCCCAAGCCAAGACTTGCACCGACCAGGCAACGGACCTCATGATCTTTTGGAGTACTTTTTTCAGGAACAAGAACACCCTTGACGTATGTCTGTCCGTTTTCCACTACCTTTTCTGAATTGTAGAATGCATCCCATCCTTTGAAATTTTTCACTACATTCATAGAAGGACCGATGAAGAAATTCAGTTCAAACACGCGTCCCGGTTTATAACCACAGAACAAGTTTGTCAGATTCATCATACCATCCAAATTAATGCCGAAGTAATTTTCTTCTCTTTTTACTTCGGGAGCATTAACGCTCTCAAATGGATAGTTGGTAGTCATTTTGGAGTTCCATCCATATACTTGGCCACGGAATCCCCAGACTGGAGTAACGAACTTACCCACTGATACATTAATCAGTGGTGTCAAATTTTTGCCGAATTTACTATCCGGATTGGTAGTTCCTTGTACTCCTGCACCCACACTGATAAAGATATTATCCTTCCAACTTTCACTGTAGGATTTCTCTTTAGTTTGTGCAGAAACAACAGTTGTAGTTCCAGCCAATAATAAAGATAATAATACTAATTTATTTTTCATTGTTTTTCTTTTTTATATTCAACTCTTTTTATTCATATTCGCTATTTTATTCTCCCAGCATCTTTTTATTTCAAGCAAAACCTGAACATTAATCCACCGGTGAAATATTTCATTTTCTGTAATTCCACCTGCGCATGCAAATGGTTGAACAGCAAATAAGTGGCACCTAACGCAAAATCTTTCGAATCATATTCGGCTATCAATCGTAATTGTGGATGAAAAGACGGATTATAACTAATCCCGGCAGCAACACCATTCAATCTATAATCTTTTCTTCGATTATATAAATAGGAGAGGTGTATGCCTATCGTCTCTTTTTTTATATCCACATGCTTGGAAGCAGCAATATAGAAACGACTGTAATATCCGTTTCCCCGTTCTGAAGCGATTACATCTCCCGAGGATGTGAATGGGTCGGATGTTCCCAGCACAACCGCCGGCATGTATTTCCAAAACTGTCCCTCTTTCAATGCTCGCAAACGAACCGAAAAATACCGGTCTTGATTCGTAAAGCCTGTGTAACCATAGGGCTTTAAGCCTAACGCTTCGGCCTTAAAAAGCGTACAGGTGTATGCTACTTCCAGCCATGGCATAATGGTTACATTCAGGTAATAATTGTACGTATGGTAATACCATGTAGGAGGAGTTATCTCCTTATTCAAAAAGTTAGCACCCAGCATCACCGTCTTATCTTTCTGCATTTCTGCTGAAGGAGTATGCAGCAATCCCGTAGTACCATAAGTCAATTGAGCCGAAAGCATAAATGTACAGCATAAAAACAGACAGCTAACTATAATTCGTTTTTGCATCTTATTTCCTTTTACTTTAATCTATACTTTCGGTTCAATGATTCAATATTTATTCGCTAACAATAATACCACCACCGGCATTTAAGTCATCACCGTGTCCATGACCATGGCCATGACCGATAGGTAATGTTTTTGCTGTAACCTCATGGCCCGATACTGATTTAACGATTACTTCAACTGTCTTACCATTCAATATAAATTTATAAGTAGTAATGGTATATACAGTTTTTACTTGAATTGATTCTACATAAGTAAAAGGATCAACGGTAAATGTTAACTCTTTGTCTTCTTTTTTAAACTCACTGTTTATAGGCTCTCCTCTGGAAGTAAATATATTTTCAATGGTTGATTTTACTATGCTTTGAGCATTTTCATTTTTAAATACTTTAGCTATAGATTCTTCCAAAGATTGATAGATAGCCCCTGTAGGTGCGTCTTTGAATGTGATTTTCAAATTTTGCGTTTGATCTGTGTTGTTCTGCTGGTTAACTTCCTTAGTATATGAGTTTCCATATTCATTTTCACCAGAAGTACCATCATCAAGTGTCCCTACAACAGCTGCACGGAATTGTGAGAAGTGCGATACTAACATTGTATATTCCTTTTTGTCGGTAACAACTTCGTCATTATCATTGTTTCCACTAACTCCCCAAAGACCTGTAACTTTGTCTTTGTATTCAAGCTGCAATGAACCTAATTCTCCTTCATATGGGTCAGCAAATGTGACTTTAAGCGGGTTTCCTACGAACATAGCACCATCCGGATTACCGTAGAAACTACGTAAAACTTTGGGCTGAGTACCTTCTGCATCCAGATTTCCCGTAGGGGCCTTTTCTTCTTTTACATCTCTGGTCAATATAATCGGTGATATTAACGGAGTTCCTTCAGATGTCTGGATTGTTGTTCCTTTTTCAATCACAATGACAGTTTTGTCTTCTGGAGTTCCATTGCCGTTCATTACAGTCGTTTTTTCGGCTTCAACCTTACCGGTTTCGGGATCTACATCCGGAGTAACTTGACCTTGTTCACCATCGCCTGGTTCGGTTGTTTCATTTATAACAATGATACCATCCTTATTTGCTGTGAATGGGATAGAAATGTTCTTATTGATTGCTGTAGTACCTTTAGCAGGATCGTATACAAATGTTAC
>CAJJNP010000188.1 GCA_905193145.1 uncultured Odoribacter sp.
AGGTAATAAAAAGTAATTCTAAAAGAAAAGATTGCACAATGAGGAATATTTTGTGAAGCGATCTTTTGAATTTGAATTATAATATGTATTTTTGTTTCAACTTATAATCAAATAATAGGTAAAATCATGAAAATTGAAAAGATTAGCGATATCTATGAAGTATTGAAAGGAAACACCACTAAAAAACGCTTGGTGGTAGCCTATGCAAATGACAGTCATTCAATTGAAGCTGTATCCTTGGCAGTAAAAGCCGGACTGGTTGAAGGTATTCTTGTTGGCGATTCAGAAGTTATCAAGCAGGTGTGCGCCGAAAACGATTACGATCCCACTTGTTTTAAAATCGTTCACGAACCGAACGACGTGAAAGCAGCAGAAACTGCAGTAGCTATGATTCGCAACGGTGAGGCTGATGTATTGATGAAAGGACTTGTCAGCACAGACAAATATATGCGTGCTATCTTGAATAAGGAGAAAGGTATCGTAAGTGAAAAAGTGCTTTCTCACGTTACTGTAATGGAGTGTCCGGCATACCACAAATTATTGGTGGTAAGTGATGTGGCTATTATTCCGTGTCCGGATTTAGACCAGAAAAAAGCTATTATCAAATACGTAACTAAAACAGCCGTTAAGTTGGGTGTAGAAAAACCGAAAATTGCGTTGATTACCCCGACCGAGCAGGTGTTGCCGAAAGTACAGTCTACTGTAGAGGCTGCTATTTTGGCCAAGATGAACGAACGCGGACAGATTCCGGGTGCTATCATCGAAGGTCCGATGGCATTGGATGTGGCCATCGATAAAGAAGCTGCTGATATTAAGAAAATCTATTCTCCGGTGGCTGGAGATGCTGACTGTCTGGTATTCCCGAACCTTGAATCCGGTAACGTATTCTACAAAACCAATACAAAACTGGGTAGCGCTAAATTGGGTGCCATGTTGATGGGAGCTAAAGTTCCTTGCGTATTGTCTTCCAGAGGCGACAGTGTAGAGACAAAATTGAATTCCATTGCATTGGCAGCTTTGATTGCTTAAAGGCTTGTGAATGCAGTATAAATAAAAAGGTTGGAAATGCTTTTGCGTTTCCAACCTTTTTTATCTGTTTGCTAACTGATGAAGAATAATTATAATTGTCCGGCTTCAGCTTTCTTGATCATCTCTTCGTTTGCACTGATATAAATCTCTACACGGCGGTTTTGTGCACGCCCGGCAGCTGTGCTGTTATCTGCTACCGGCTGGTCATATGCCATTCCTTTGGTGGTAAGACGTGCTCTGCTCACTCCCTGATTAACCAGATAATTGGCTACCGTATTGGCTCTTTCTCCTGAAATTCTTACATTCACTTCGTAAGTTCCGGTGTTGTCGGTGTGTCCGTAAATAGTTACGTCTGTATCCGGAGAGTTTTTCAGTGAATTGGCAAACTTAGTCAATGATTCGCGGGCAGAAGCATTCAGACTGGTCTGATTGTGTTCAAAAAGGATTCCATTGTCGAAAGTGACTTTGATAGCCTGTAAATTGTTGGCATCCTTGATGCTTTCTACTTTTGCCCCTTCAATTGCCTCCAATTCCTTTTTCTGTTTGTCCATACGGCGGCCGATTAAAGCTCCGGTTCCCGAACCGATGGCAGTACCGATAGCAGCACCGATGGCAGCCCCTTTACCCTTGCCGATAATTGCACCGATACCTGCTCCGACAGCAGCACCGCTACCGCCTCCGATTAAAGCTCCTTTGCCGGTATTGTTCATACTTGCACAACCTGAAAACAGGCATTCTGAAAATATAATGCTTCCACCAAGCATGCAGACTGTGATTAAATTTCTCGCTTTCATTTCGTTTTACAATTAGTTTTTTATGAGTGTCAATTAATCCTAATTAGGCAAATGTAGCAATAATCTTTAAAATGACTAATTTATTTCTTCCGTTTTTAGTACTTTTGTCAGTATTTATTGGCAATCATATAATTTGAAATAATATAATTATCTATGGCAGTTTATTTTATCAGCGGCATTGATACAGATGTCGGAAAATCCATTGCGACAGGCGTATTGGCGCGTACATTGTCAGCCAAAGGACTGAAGGTAATCACTCAGAAGTTTATTCAAACCGGTTGTGTCGGTATTTCCGAAGATATTCTCAAACATCGTGAAATCATGGGTATCCCGCCGCAGGAGGTGGATAAGGATGGAACCACCTGCCCGTATGTGATGACTTATCCTGCTTCTCCGCATCTCGCTGCCGAGATTGACAAAGTGGATATAGATGTCAAACGAATTCATCAGTCAACCGAAAAGCTGGCATCCTTGTATGATATTGTATTGCTGGAAGGGGCCGGAGGATTGTATGTACCGGTGACTCGTGATTACCTGACCATTGATTATATTCAGGAATACGGTCATCCGTTGATTTTAGTCTCTTCTTCCAAACTGGGTAGTATTAACCATACCTTGATGAGTCTGGAATTATGCCGTTTGCGTGGCATCAATGTCAGCCATGTCATTTATAATGATTTCCCGAATGATAGTGAATGGATTAAAAACGATTCCATCACGATTATCCGACAATATATCGAACGTCATTTCCCGAATTGCCGGTTATTGGAATTGCCGGTAATTCAAAATGGAGAATGGTGTGAACTGGCAAATGTATCCATAGAAAAATAGTAGAAATCCGATAAGAAAAAATATGAAGAGAGTGGAACTGCTGTCTCCGGCAAAAGACCTGGGTATAGGAATTGCTGCCATTAATAATGGGGCAGATGCCGTATATATCGGTGCGCCGGCATTCGGTGCCCGCAAAGCAGCCTCCAACAGTCTGGAGGATATTGCACGATTGGTGGAATATGCCCACCGCTATTATTGCCGGGTATTTGTGGCCTTGAATACTGTTTTGTATGATAGTGAACTGGAGGCTGCAGAGAAAATGATTCACGAACTTTACCGGATTGGTGTCGATGCTTTGATTGTCCAGGATATGGGTATCTTGCGCATGGATTTGCCGCCGATTTGCTTGCATGCCAGCACTCAGATGCATAATTATGATATCGAGCGTATCAAATTTATCGATAAAATGGGTTTCCGGCGCATTGTGTTGGCGCGCGAACTTTCGTTGGAGCAGATTCGTGAAGTGCGTCGCTCCGTCAAGGCAGAGTTGGAAGTTTTTATCCATGGAGCTTTATGCGTCAGTCTGAGCGGTCAATGCTATCTGTCCCAATATATGTTCGGACGTTCAGCCAATCGGGGCGAGTGTGCCCAGCCGTGCCGGATGAAATGGTCCGTGCGGGATAACTCCGGAAAACGTTTGGTGGATAACCGTTACATCCTGTCGTTAAAGGATTTGAATCTCTCTTCCTATATAAAGGATTTGGTGGATATCGGGGTCGATTCATTTAAAATAGAAGGGCGTCTGAAAGATGAAAACTATGTGTCTAATGTGACAAATCACTACTCTTCGTTATTGAATTCCATTCCGAATATCAGGCGTACCGGTTCCGGTAAGGTGATTTCCGGTTTTCATGCCGAACCGGAGCGAAGTTTCAATCGGGGTTACTCTTCTTATTTTATGGTGAAGCGGGAATCCGGTCTTGTCAATGCCGACACACCCAAGTCTATGGGTAAGCAAATAGGGAAGGTGTTGCAGGTGAAAGGCAACCGGATGCAAGTTCAAGCGATTGAAGCCATCAATAATGGAGACGGGTTGTGCTATCTGCAAAATGGCGAATTGAAAGGCATCCGGGTGAACACAGTCGATGGTAGTTGGCTTACCTGCAATGAGCGGGCAGAAGTAAAACCTGGCGCAACTCTTTTCCGTAATTACGACCATCGGTTTGTTACTCAGTTGGAAAAAGCTAAATCAGTACGCAAAATTCGGATACACATGGAAGTCAGGGTACAGCAGGCTCGCCTGCACCTGTCGGTTTGTGATGAAGACGGTATGACTGCCGATTTGATATCAGAAGACGTATTTGAAACAGCCTCCAATCCTCAGCAAAAGGAACGCTTGCTGCAGCAATTGATGAAATGTGGCGACACTGAATATGTATGTGAATCGGTGGATTATTTGAGCGAAGAAATTCTTTTTGTACCGGCAGCAGCGGCTAATTTACTGCGCAGGGCATTGCTCGACCGGTTGACAGCCATCCGTGCCGAAAGTCGTGAGGTGATGCTTCCGGGCAAAGAAGATATTGACGTTGCCTATCCGTTATTGG